>JBGQGI010000051.1:0-8191 GCA_041497375.1 Candidatus Dormibacteraceae bacterium
AGCGTGACGCTCGATTTCGAATTCGTACGGGGAGCCGTCCGCGTCCTCGCCAGAGCGCGGGTGGTTGGGCAGACCGGCGTCGAGATGGAGGCCTTGACCGCCGCGGCGGTGGCCGGCCTCACCCTCATCGACATGACCAAAGGCATCGAGCGTGGCGTGTCGATCGAGGCGGTCAGGCTGCTCGAGAAGTCGGGCGGACGCTCGGGGACGTGGAAACGACCCGCCGAAAAAGCCGCGCGTTGAGCAGGGCCCATGTGATCACTGTCAGCGACGGGGTCTTTCACGGCCACCGCGAAGACAAGAGTGGTCCGGGGCTGATCAGCCTGTTGAGGGCAGGCGGTTTCGAAATCGGCGATCCCGAGGTCGTTCCTGACGAGATGGAGCGAATCGCGGAGGCGATCGAAACGGCGGTCACGCGTGGGGCCGACGTCGTCGTGACCACTGGGGGAACCGGGCTCGGGCCTCGCGACGTCACGCCCCAGGCGACGGCATCGCTCCTCGAATATGAGGTGCCAGGGATCGCGGAGGAGATGCGGCGGGTTGGCCTGGCGAGCACTCCGATGGCGGCGCTGTCACGCGCACTGGTGGGAGTTCGCGGCCAGGCCCTGGTTATCAACGTGCCGGGCAGCTTCAAGGGTGCAACCGAGTCGTTAGCGGCGGTGATGCCGATGCTCAGCCACGCGGTCAAGCTGCTGCACGGCGACACCGCGCACTGACACCCTTGTAATGAATTTGAACGCCGACCTCGGTGAGGGTGCAGGTGCAGACGAGGCAATCCTCCGTTTCGTGGACAGCGCCAACGTTGCCTGTGGAGCGCATGCGGGGTCGATATCGATTGCGATCGCAACCGCCCTGCGCTGCCGGCAGCTTGGAGTCGAGGTAGGGGCGCATCCCGGATATGACGACCATGCGAGCTTTGGTCGCCTCGAGACCGGGCTCGCTCCTGCAGACATCGAGGCCCTCGTCGCCTTTCAGGTTGCCGGCCTTGCCGCGGTGGTACCGATCGCGTACGTCAAGCCACATGGCGCCCTCTATCACCGATGCCAGCACGATCCCGCAGCCGCCGAGGCCGTCGCCCGCGTCGCGAAAGCGCACGGCGTGGGCTTGCTGGGGCAGCCGGATTTCGAGATCCTCGCGGCGGCGGGCCGCGCCGGCATACCCGCTTATCGCGAGGGATATGCGGACCGGCTGATGATGCCCGACGGCACGCTGGCCCCGCGGACGCACCCGGGCGCGCTACTGGATCCAGCCTCGGCTGCGAAACAGGCCGTCCGACTCGCCCAGTCGGGGCGCTACGACACCATTTGCGTACACGGCGACACCAAGGGCGCCGCCGAAACCGCTGCGCTGGTGCGGCAGGCTCTGCGCGACGCAGGGGTGGAAACGCAAGCGTTGGCCGGGAGTTGAGCCCAAGCGGCGCGGTCATCAGCGAGCTTCATGAGCTCGAGGACCTGCTCGAGCTGCAAACTTTGCTGGCTTCCATCTGGGAGAGGCCTGACGACCCGCCGATCAACACTGAACTGCTGAGGGCTCTGGCCCATTCGGGTAATTACGTCGCCGGCGCCCGCTTGGGTGGACGGTTGGTCGGCGGCCTGGTGGGTTGGCTCGGTGCGAGGGCCGCGAACGACCTCCACATGCACTCGCACATCCTTGGCGTCGCGCCGGATCACCAGGTGGCGGGTGTTGGGTTTGAGCTCAAGCAGGACCAGCGTCGCTGGTGCCTGGAACGTGGAGTCAAGACGGTCGAATGGACGACCGATCCCCTGGTTCGCCGCAACGCGTATTTCAACCTGACCAAGCTCGGCGCCCACGCGAGCGATTACCTGGTCAATTTCTACGGAGCCATGACCGACGGCCTCAACGCCGGGGAGGAATCGGACCGTCTTCTGATCAGCTGGGAGCTCGACTCTCCAAGCGCCAAGGCCGCAGCTGAAGGTCGTGCTGTCGAGCCCAGAGTCGAACGTCTCTTGGAAGCCGGCGCTGCGGCGATTCTGTCAGTTGGTGCTGCGGGCGAGCCGGTGGTCGGCGAGGCGTCAGTCGCGCGCGTCCTTATATGCCAGGTGCCAGAGGACATCGTGGCGATGAGGCATGCGGACCATGCGATTGCCCGCGTGTGGCGGCTCGCCCTGCGACGAGCGCTTCGTGACGCCTTTGAAGCTGGATACGCCGTGACCGGAGCGACACGGTCCGGTTGGTACGTGCTCGAGAGTCTCAGGCCCGAATAAACTCACTCTATGCTCGCGGTTGGGGACAGGGCGCCGGACTTCAAGCTGCCGACCACCGGCGGTCACGAGCTCACGCTCGCCGAGGCGCTGGATAAGCACAAGGCGGTGGTCTTCCTTTTCTATGTTCTCGACTTCACAGGTGGTTGAAGAACCGAGCTGACCGAGTTTCGGTCCAGGCACGAACAGGCGGTGGCCGACGGGATCGGCCTCTACGGCATCAGCGTCGATTCCGTGTTCTCACACGAAGCTTTCGCCAAGGAGCTGGGCGGCCTCCCCTTCGAGCTGATAGCCGACTTCGAGCGCACGATGGTCACTGACTACGGCGTTCGGCGCGATGACGTCGCGGGATACAGGGGCATGGCCAAGCGCGTTGTCTATGTGATCGACCGCTCGGGCGTTGTTCGCTGGACGTGGGAGCGCTCAAAGGACCAGCCACTACCCGATTTCGACCAGGTGCTCACCGAAGCCAAGAAGGTCGCGGAGAGGTAGGACAGGAGCCGGAGATGCCAGCCGGCCCCTGTCCTAGGTCTCAGCGCTCCGAATTGTTTCCAGGGCAGCGGCAAGTGCCCTCCGAATCTTTTGCGCACGCTCCACGGTGATGGCCTCCAGCCTCAGCTCGTCACCAGGCAGCAGCTGGGCGGCGATCGGGAGCGATGCGCTCACCACTGTGGCTACCACCGGGTAGCCCCCCGCAGTCTGGTGGTCGGCCATCAGCAGGATCGGCTGTCCGCTCTGCGGCACCTGGACGGCTCCCGCCACAAGCCCGAACGACAGAAGCTCCTCGCCGGCGGCGGCAAGCCGCGGACCTTCCAGGCGGTAGCCCATGCGGTCCGAATCACCACTGACCGTGTAGGGAGCGTTGAACAGCAGGCCGCGGCTGTCGAGGTCGAGCCTTTTCAGGTGTGGACCTGCGATTGCGTGCAGCGTTTGGCCGCCGTACACAGGACGGAGCTGCTCCGGCACACGGCGCCCCGCGACCGCGGGCTTTCTGGATTCCCCCGCGACCGCCAGCGCGTCGCCCGCTCTCAGAGGCCTGCCGTGCATGCCTCCGCGCGCGGCCATGAGGTTGGTGGATAGAGATCCCAGCCAGCGGTCGGCCTCGAAGCCGCCTGCCATCGCGATGTAGACGCGCGCCCCGTCCCGCCTACCGGCGAAGCTCAACCTGTCGCCGGGAGCTAGAAAGAGGCTTGTCCACGCCGGCGCCGGCGCGCCGTTCACTCGCGCATCGAGGTCGGCTCAGGTGATCGCGATAAGGCATGGCCGTTCGGCAACCAGGGTTGGTCCACGAAGCGTGCACTCGAGCGTCGCGAGGCCAGGATCGTTGCCCACCAGGAGATTCGCGGCCGAGTGGGCGAATCGATCCATCGCGCCGCCGGCCTGCACGCCGGCACTGATCGCGTTGGGACGCCCGAGGTCTTGCACGGTCGTCAGGAGCCCCGGCTCCTCCACCTGAAGAGCTGGAGTCACGGCTGCACTGAGAAGAACTTCACCCGGTCGCCGGCGCGAAAGAGGCAGGGGGGGTCGGAGTCCGGCAAGAAGAGCTTGACGCTGGTGCGGCCGATGAGGTGCCAGCCGCCCGGGGTTGCAAGCGGGTAGATGCCTGATTGCCGCCCGGCGATCGCCACGGAGCCGGCGGGCACCTGGGTTCTCGGGACGTCGCGGCGGGGCAGCACGAGCTCGTCGGGGAGAGGTCCGAGGTACGCCCACCCCGGAACGAAACCAACAAGGAAGACGCGGTAGATCGGTCGCGTATGGATCTCGATGATCTTCTCGCGGGAGAGCTGAAGGCGCTCGCCCACCTCCGCGATATCCGGCCCGTCATAGACGACGGGGATCCGGTGCAACCGTCCGGGCTCTGCCATCGGCGGGTGCTTGGCGGCCAGCCGTTTGATGGCCGCGCCGAGCGAGTCATGCGTCACCTGGTCCGGGTCGAAGTGAACCGTCACGCTCGCGTAACCGGCGACCGCCTGGCGCACGTCGCCACGCTTCTTCAAGGCGGCTGCAAGCGCGATCGCGCGTGTGTTGATCGCGGTGTCGAGCCGGGTGCTCAGCTCGGCCAGCAACGCGGTATCGCCGAGCGGTTGGATGCGCATCTCTCAGGCCGGCGTAGCGGGCGCGCTGTTGAGCGCTGCGGTTGCATGCGCGCTGACGAGGATCGCGTAGAAGATGCCAGGCACCAAGCCGACACACAGGAGTCCTATGCAGGCAACGCCAAGAGCCCATGCGGTGACGATCGCGGCAGCAGCGAGATTCCAGGTGGCGAAATCTCGTCCGACTCCTCGAAGGGCGGCAGGAAAATCGAACATGTCGACCGGCCGGCCGCTCAGCGCAAAGCGGGTGGTCGCATGGGGCATCAACAGGAGCATGACGATCCCCCACGGCAGGGCGAGGATAAAGCCCGCAGCGAGCGTGGCGTACACGCGAGACAGGCCAGGGTCGTTGACGTGCCACGGATGAGCGCGGTCGACGAGCGTCGACAGCGGGCCGAGCGCAAGCGCGAACGGTGCGGCGATGAGCGCGATCGCGAGGGCGACCCAGAAACCGTCGGCGACGAGCCGGCGCCATGGCGCCCAGGGCGGGAGTCCGCGTCCCGGATCCATCGAAGCCGAACGGGTGGCGGCTACCGCATAGCCGAGCAGCGGTATGAATGCGATCGGCAGCAGCACGACCATTGCCACGCCGACCAACCACCTCGTCCGCCAGTCACCGCGAAAGGGCCACGCGAATGACGCGGCGACGAGGTTCACGAGCCAACCTTACGGTCGCCGCGCGTCCGCGAAATTGCGCTGACTATCCGCCTGTCGGATGTTGCGCGTGCTCCGATGGCTCGACCTCGGGCGGCGGCCCGCCACCCGCGTACTGGTCGTTCACCTGAACCACTTCTTCGCCGGGTGCCTGGTCGCTGGTTTTCGGCTTGGCAGTCGGTTTAGGCTCGGTTGCCTTTCGCTTACGCCGGCTCATCACTCCAACCGTACAACGCCCACAAAACTCAGCGCTTGATCCGTACCTGTACCGCGCCGCCGGTCGACGTGACCTCGACATCGCCGGCTCGCAAGCGCATGCCTTCCTCAAGCCTGGTCGCGACGATGGCGCCTTCGAAGACGAGCTCATCGAATCGGTCTCGTCCCTTGCCGCCCATACGCACGACCACCCCTCCCGGGCTGCGCCAAACGCCATTTCCAACGGCCTTGAAGCCACTGGTCATCAGGTCTCCCATCTGATCCGGCGGCGGCGGTGGCGGTTCCACATTGGGCCGGTTTACGGGTTTGGTCGGCTTTTCGGAATCGGGTGCGGGACGCGGGGCCGGCTTGCGGAAACGGGCCTGCTCGAGCGACAGCCGCAACAGCTCAGAGCCCTCTTCCTGTTCGAAGAATGCTGACGAGATGCGACTTGCGTCTCGAGAACGCCGGATGCAGTTGGCGCAGTCGGCGTCGGTGTCGACAGGGGAATATGAGCCGGCCGCGAGGGTCTGGCCGCAAAGCGTCGTGACCGGACCGCTGCGGGGGACGCGTGGGGTGATATGTATTCGCCCACCACTCTTGCGACGGACCGACTCGAGCCGGATCCCTGACATGCCCATGGGCGGGACGATAGCGCTAAGTCAGCGTCGCGAGCGCCTTACAGCAGCGACTCGATCGCCTTGACGACCTCGGGGGCTTCGGGTTCGATCTTCGACCGGAAACGACGCACGACGTGCCCATCCTTGTCGACCAGGAACTTCTCGAAATTCCACGAAACGTTGCCGGCTTTGCCGGCGTCGTCGGGAAATTGGGTGAGGATCGCGTACAGAGGGTGCTGATTCGACCCCTTCACATCGAGCTTCGCGAACATCGGAAATGTCACGCCGTAATTGACGGTGCAGAAGTTCTGGATGTCTTCGGCGCTGCCAGGCTCTTGCCGGAAGAACTGGTTGCACGGAAAACCGAGCACCGTGAACCCCTTCGCCGAGTAGCGATCCTGCAGCGCCTGGAGGCCGCCGTACTGGGGCGTGAAGCCACACTTGGAGGCGGTGTTGATCGCAAGGACGACCTTGCCTGCATAAGCCGCGAGGCTGGCAGGCTTACCGTTCAGCATCGGCAGCTCGATCTCATAGATCGAGGGTGCCTGGATTTGACTCATAACAGGTTGAATTGGAGCCCGAGCGGCACTATTCCCGACCTCGATGGGCCGCGAGCAAAAATGCGGCAAGGGTTACGACCGCAACGGCAGACAGGATGGCCGGCGCCCACCCGATGCCGACCCATCCGATCGCCACACCGACCGCCGGCGGGATAACCCCGCCGCCAAACATCGTCGCAGGGAACATCCACGACGTAGCGCGCGAATCGCCTGGCCTCAGCCTGGCCAGCCACACGAGGGCGGTGGGAAAGATTGGCGCGATGGCAAAGCCCGTGACGATATATGCGATCGGGGCGGCTTGGCCGCTGAGCGCCACGAGCAAAGCCACCGACCCTATGGCAGTACCGGAGATGACGATGAGCCCCGGAGGCATGCGGTCGGGAATCAGCGCTGCCAGCAACCTTCCCACTGCCAGGGCGAGCCAGAAGCCGGATGTGATCGACGCAGCCTCGAGCGATCGCAGACCAACAGATTCGAGGTGCGAAGGCATCCACCCGCCGACGCCTGTCTCGACACCCACATAGAAAATGAAACCGACCAGAAAGATCGCGACCAGGAACCCGCCTCGCGAACCTGCCGGGGCTTTCCCCTCGTGTCGGGGTTTTCGCGGCGTCACCGGCAGGCGGCCCTGGATGCCGGCCACGGCCGGGAGCAGGACGATCGCTAGCGCTGCCGCGCTTCCGTACAGCGCCGTCAAGTGGTCCTGGCTGAGCCTTGAGATCAGGATCGGGCCCGCGACTGAGCCGAACCCGTAGGCGCTGTTCAGCGCGTTGAGCAAGGCCGATCGCCGGGGCCCTTGGCTGTGCGCCACGAGCTGGTTGAGGCCGAGGTCCAGGCTTCCGAACCCAAGGCCGACAACGAAGGCTCCCACCAGGAATGCGGGCCAGGACGGTGCGAGCGCTACCGCGGCGCACCCGACCGCGAGGCAGCCCAGAGCCGCCCAGATCGCCATGCGGCCGGGGACGCGCTCCATCGCCCACATCGAGACGAACACGCCGATCAGAGCGCCGGCGAAGTGAGCGCTGAACACGGTGCCGGCCTCCGGCAGGCTGATGCCGAAGCGCCGGACGAGGTGTTCGAGCAGCGGACCGTAGGAGGCTGCCAGCACGCCAATCAACAGGAAGGTGGCGGCGATGCCGGCGAGCGCAGTCTTCGGCAGGGTCACAGGGTCGCCTCGGCGTGTCACCTGTGAGCGGTCGACGCCTTGAGCCATCCCAACATGGTGACGGGAAGGGCCGCCTTATCATCGAGCGCGATGCCGATCAAGGTCCTGGCTTTCGACGGCGACGACACGTTGTGGCATAACGAGTCTCGCTTCAATGTCACGCAAGCCGAGCTGCGCGAGCTCGTGCGACGGCATGTCCCCGACGCCGACGTCGACAGCCACCTGTTCGAGGTCGAGATGCGGAACCTGGGCCTGTACGGCTACGGAGTGAAAGCGTTCACGCTGTCGATGCTGGAAACCGCGATCCAGCTCACCGATGGACGGATTCCCGCAACTGACCTCCAGGTCATCCTCGGCTGGGGGAAGAGGATGCTCACCGCGCCGACAGAGCTTCTCGACGGCGTCGAGGAGGCGCTGCGCTACGCCGCCTCGCGCTACTCGCTGCTGCTGATCACCAAGGGCGACCTGTTCGACCAGGAGAGCAAGCTCGCGCGCTCTGGCCTCGGCGACCTGTTCGCGGGGGTCGAGATCCTGAGCGACAAGACAGCCGGCACGTACGGTTCGGTGCTCAGGAGGCGTGGCATCGAGCCGGCAGAGTTCGTGATGGTCGGCAACTCGCTCCGCTCTGACGTCGCGCCGGTGGTTGAGCTGGGCGCCCGGGCTGTCCACATCCCTTATCACG
>JBGQGI010000052.1:0-8169 GCA_041497375.1 Candidatus Dormibacteraceae bacterium
CAGCCACAGAACCGGCAGGTAGTAACCGAGGACGGCCCCAAGCGCGAGGCTGATGACGAGGTAGACGGGCGTTGCGAGGAGAAAGCCGATGCCCAGCCCGACCGCCGCCATCACGGCGGCGGCGATGAGGCGAATCGCGCCGAAGTCCGCCGGCGTGAGGTTGCCGGGCCGGCCTGCCAGCTCCAGGCGATTGTCGAGATCCTGCCGCGCCTTCGCCGGCGTCGAGCGGGACAGCAGACTTCCGAGCCGCTCGACAGCGGGCCTCAGGAACCGCTCGCTGAACGGCCTCGAGAGCTCCACCTCTTCGATGGTCAGCGGCTTGTCGGAGCCTCCGGCGCCATAGACCGAAAGGCGCTGCTGGACCATCTGGGCGGTGTTTGTAGATGGCGTGCGCGACAAACCGTAGAAGATCATCAACACGCCCAGGCCGACGATTACCGCAAAGAGAAGCGTCATGTTCATGAGCTCATACCTCGATGGCGACCACGCGCCGGATGATCAGGTTTCCTATGAAGATCATGAAGATGCCGATCGCGATCAGGATCCAGCCGATGAAGTTCTGGAACATGGGCCGGAAATAGGTCGGCGTCACGAAGTACATGAACACGGCCAGCACGATGGGCAGGAAAGTGATCAGGGTGCCTGACGCTCGCGCCTGAGCGGTGAGCGTGGCAATCTCGCCCTTGATCCGGACCCGCTCGCGGATGGTGTACGCGATGTTGTCGAGGATCTCCGCCAGGTTACCGCCGACTGTTCGGTGGATCGAGTAGGCGGTGGCGACGAGGTCGAAGTCAGCGCTCTCCACGCGCTTGGTGATGTTCTGGAGGGCCTCGTCAGGCGAGCCGCCAAGGTTCATCTCGCGGACCGCGCGGCCGAACTCGTCGGCGATCGGCGGCACGGCATTCTTGGCGACGGTGTCGATCGCCTGGGCGAACGAGTAGCCGGCCTTGATGGCGTTTGACAACAGGGTGAGGGTGTCGCCGAGCTGGTTGTTGAACGCGCGGAGACGGCGCGCAATGCGGTACCTGACGTAGCGCCCGGGAATCAGATACCCGATCGCAGCCGCGAGGAACAGCTGGATGATGCTGCCGATGCCGAAGCCGAAGCGCACACCCGCGATCAACACAAACAGCACTGCCGTCCCGACCTGGATCATGAAGAACTCGGAGGTGCGCAGCTTGAGGTCGGCGCGGAGCAGCTGCTCGGCGACCGACGGCTTGCCCTTCTTGGCGTCCCCCCTGCCCATTCGATCCGCGGCAGGCTGGAAGATCCGGTTCAGGCTCTCCCTGATGCCGCTCGACGGTGGCAAGGTCGTGGCACCGGCCGTGGTGACACCGTAGGCGGCAAGCCTCGCCTGAAAGTCCTCGGCTCCCCCGGCGGACCGCCGCATGCGGCTGATGCCGAAGAACAGCAGAAAGATTCCTGCGAAGGCGATCAGAGCGAAGACCAGCGAAGTCGACAGCTGCGGCATCAGGACCTCCTAGACGGTCAGTAGAGCTTATCCGGTGGTGGCTGGGGTGTGGGCTTGAAAAGCGACTCCGGCACGTCCTCTCCCTCTGCCTTCAGATGCTCCATGCGCATCGGGATGACGCCGGTCGCGGTGTGGTAGCCGACGGCCTTGCCCTCGGCGCTCACGCCGAGCTGGTTGAACTTGAAGATCTCCTGGTACTGGACGTCACCGTCCTTCATCCCGGTGATCTCCGCGACGCTGACGATGCGCCGGATGCCACCGCGAAGTCGAGACTGCTGGACGATCAGGTGGATGGCGGCGCCGATCGTCTCGCGAATGGCTCGTGAGGGAAGGTCCTGCCCAGCCTGAAGCACCAGCGTCTCCAGACGGACGAGGGCCTCGTGAGGGTTGTTGGCGTGCAGCGTCGACATCGAGCCATCGTGGCCGGTGTTCATGGCCTGGAGCATGTCCAGCGCTTCGCCGCCACGGCACTCACCGACGATGATGCGATCGGGCCGCATACGCAGACAGCTCTTGACGAGCTCGCGAATCGGCACCGCGCCCTTGCCCTCCACGTTTGGCGGCCTCGACTCGAGCTGGATCCAGTGAGGCTGCTGAAGCTGGAGCTCGGCGGCGTCCTCACAGGTGATGAGCCGCTCGGTTTCAGGGATGAACGACGAGAGGATGTTCAGAAGGGTGGTCTTACCGGAGCCGGTGCCGCCCGAGACCAGGATGTTGAAGCGGGCGCGCACGCACGACCGCAAGAACGTCATCAGCTCGGGGCTGGCGGAGTGGAACCGGTTGACGATGTCGGTCGGACCCCACTTTTCCTTGGTGAACTTTCGAATCGTCAGGCACGGTCCCTTGAGCGCGATCGGCGGTATGACCACGTTCACACGGGATCCATCCTTCAGACGGGCGTCACAGATCGGAGTCGACTCGTCGACCCTACGGCCGACCAGGCTGACGATGCGGTCGATGACCTGTCGCATCTGCCGTTCCGACTCGAAGGTGACGGCCGAGAGCGCCGGCTCGCCGCTCTTCTCGACGTAGATCTGCTTCGGGTGGTTGGCCATGATTTCAGTGATGTTCGGATCGGCCAGAAGCGCCTCGAGCGGGCCGAGCCCGAGAACGTCGTCAAGGACCGAGTCGACAAGGCGCTCCTTGTCCGTCTTGGTCATCGTCATGGCCGTCGTCCGGAAGTACTCGTCGGCGAGCTCGAGGATCTTTTCGCGAACGCCTACTTTGTTGCTGGAGTCGATCTGGTCGGCAAAGCGCTCGATCAGCTTGGCGTGGATCTGGACCTTCGCCGCCGTGAATGCCGGCGGCGCCTCGCCGGCCTGAGGCGCCCGCGGCGCCGCTGCCGGCGGCGGGACGGTGTCGGTGGCGCGGGCCTTCGGCACGGCCGAAGAGGTGCTGTACGAGGTGGCTCCGCCCGGGGCAGTCGCTACTGCAGGTCCGTTACTTGCCGGACCCGATACGGGCGGAGCGCCCGTCTGGTTCTGCTTGACCCTGTCGAGGAGTCCCATATTCAGCTGCCGCCGAGGACGTTAGAGGGTCGTGAAATGGTACCTGGCTTCCACCGCTGCCTGGCTGACACCCTTTGCGGAATCGAAGCCGTTCGGGCAGTTCTGGGTGTCAGGACCGGTGGGCGGCGATGACGCGTAGTCGTTCACCGACTCCAGCGTGTACTTGAGCTGGGTGTTGTTCAAGAACCAGGTGAAAAATTCGGCGTCGCACTGGGTGACTTCAATCGTCAGGCTCGAGGTCAGGCCACCGTTGCTGGGCGTGGTGCCGCCGACTGTGGCGGTGCCGCTGGCGGGCTGGACGTTCGAGGTTGCGGGCCCGAGCCCGATAACCCTGACGTTCGTGAACACGGTCTTGCTGACAACCTTCGGCGGGCCGGTGGGTTGGGTTTTGCCGGTGGCAAAGATCGTGATGCTTGCCGATGCGATGACAGTGATGTAGTCGCCGGTCGTGATGTGGCCGGCCACACCCTGCTGCTCACCGGTGGGGATCGTCATGGCGACGTAGCCCTTGGCGAGGGGCAGGTACGCAGGTCCCGCGCCGGCAGGTACCAGGCCGATGTCCTTGGCGAGCATGTCCTTGGTGATGATGCCGCCCTTGCTGATCTGGATCTCGGCGATGAGGCCGACCAGGTCGCCTGTGTTCGAGTAGGTGTTGGTGACGTTGGTGGATACGCCCTTGAGGATGTCGACATCGTCCTTGGTGATCTGGTGACGCATCGGGATTGGGTTCTTCGCGATCACCACTTGCTGCGTTGAGCCACCGATGACCCCTCCGCCGCCAAGGCTGCCGAGCAGGTACACGCCGCCAGCGGCGAGCAAGGCCAATAACAAGCCGACGATGATGAAAAGACGACCTCCCCCGGGTCGGGGTCGTGCTGGTGCTGCGGTGGCCAAAGTGTTACGTCACCTCCGAATGTGTGTTCTACAAGAGTGCCGCCATTGTAGCGATGGGGTACCGACATCGCTCTCCCTGAAGCGAGAGAGCCCCTTGCGGGGCTCTCTTTTTGAAGGTGCTACTACGTTTAGTTCTCGTTAGCCGAGAGCGGCTACGACGTTCGAGAACACGTTCTTGATCTGGTTGCCCATCGTAAGAAGGATCACGATGACCACGATGGAAACGAGTACGAGGATCAGGGCGTACTCAACCATGCCCTGCCCTTCCTGACGGGTCGTAAGGCTGCGGAGCTTCCAGTAAAGGTTCAACATCTGTATTCACCTCCTTTTTCCTGAACTACAGGTTGTTACTTAGCTAGACGGGCCCTAATTGGGTTTCTTGCGGTCCTGGCGCCGTCCGCGGCGGTGATGCTACAGGGGCGCCCAGGCGAGGTCAATTCCTTATCGAAAACGGCGCCCGGGCGGTGACGCCGGGGGCCGGCTGCTAGATTGACGCCGGGAATGGCGGCCGCTGGCGTCGAGGAAGATGTGCGATCGGAAACGCCAAACCCGGTACCTGTGCCATCCCGGCTGCGCACAGGCCGCTACTGGCGGGAGCTCATCTTCGGGCGCCTCCTCCCCGCCGTGTTCTTCAGCCTTTTCCTGGTCAGGTACCTGCTCACGCTGTGGGGCAGCCTTCACGCGGTCCACCGGCCGTTCGACTACCTGTTCGTGCTCCAGCAGCTCCTGGCGCTGGCCTACTTCACGATGCTCGTCGTCCTGTACAGCACCCGTCTGCCAGCGCGAGGCACCGATCACCGGTTCGCCGTGGTCGTCATCGCCTTCACGGGCACCTTCTCCGCCATGGCCGCGAGCTTCCTTCCAGGCGGTGGGCGTCACGACTGGCTGGTGATCCCCGCCGACATCATCGCGACAGTCGGTCTTGGGTACGCGGTTTGGGGCCTGGCATACCTGCGACGCTCGTTCTCGATCGTGCCCGAGGCGCGGCGGCTCGTGACCGGTGGGCCGTACTCGCTCAGCCGGCACCCCGTCTACCTGGGGGAGATCATCACCGCAGTCGGGATCAACCTCGCCACGGCCGGCTGGCCCAGCGCCCTGGCCGTCATCTACTTCATCGTCTGCGAGCTGCTCCGCATGCGTTGGGAGGAGGGTGTCCTCGCACGCGCCTTCCCGAACGATTACCCCGCGTACGCCAAGCGGGTGCCCCGCTATGCGCCCAACCCCCTCAAGGCCCTGATCTGAGCGAGCGCGTGCGACTGACGGAGTGGCTCAGCGCCCGCACGCTGCTGATCGGCGGCGTGATGCTTGCGATCCTCATGCTCTTCGTATCGGGCTTCCAGGATCCCGACTTCTGGTGGCACCTGCGCGTGGGGCGCTGGATCGTCGAGAACGGACAGCTTCCATCGCACGACCTGTTCACCTTCACGGTTCCCGACCACGTCTGGACCGACCACGAGTACCTGACGGAAGTTCTCATGTGGCTGACCTACTCCGCCACCGGGACTGTGGGATTGGCTATCGCCTTCGGCTTGATCACGTGGGCCGGCTTCTGGCTGATGTACCGCTCGGTCCGGCGCCAACCGTTCGTCATCGTCGGGCTCGGCCTGGCGCTCGGTGCACTGGCGGGTTGGCCGATCTGGGGGCCGCGGGCACAGATGATCACCTTCGCCCTCAGCTGCCTCGAGCTCTACTGGTTGCAGGGCTACCTCAGCGGCCGCAGCCGTGCGCTCACCTTCTTTCCACTCTTGATGGCGGTATGGGCCAACCTGCACGGCGGCTGGGTCATCGGCTTCGGGTGGCTCGGCGTCGCCCTCGTCTCGGAGATTGTGATGTGGGCCTCGGATCGCTCCAACCCAGCCCACAAAGCGCACGTACGGTTCCTCGCGATCATCACCGCGGCTTCAGTGGTGGCGGTGCTCGCCACCCCGCACGGGCTGAGCCTCTATCTGTATCCGTTCCAGACGCAGGGGAGCGTCGCGCAGCAGAAGCTCATCGTCGAGTGGTTCTCGCCCGACTTCCACCAGATCTTTCTGCGGCCGTTCGAGGCGATGGTCTTCATAGTCATTGCAGGATTCGCTTTGCGGCGGCCGACTCTTTACCAGTTCCTGCTCGTGATCGCCAGCCTGGGCCTGGCGCTGCAATCGGTGCGCCACATCGCCTTGTTCGTCGCGGCTGCGACGCCGGTAATGATCTCGATCTACTCGGATTACTGGAAGGAGCTTGCCGCGCGCAAGGCCTGGAAGTTCCAGCTGCCGGCGAAGCCCGTGTTCTCACTCGTCACCGCTCTCGTGCTGGTGCTGGTGACCCTTGTGGCGGCGATCAAGATCGGCTCTGACGTGAACCCGTCAGTGCAGGCGAAGCTCGATGCCTCGAGCTATCCGATCGGTGCCGCGGATTGGCTGGGATCGCATCCCGAGGTCGGCACTCACATGTACAACCAGTACGGCTGGGGCGGCTACCTGGCCTACCGGTTCTATCCCGAGCCCAATCGCAAGGTCTTCATCTTCGGGGAGGCTGAGCTGATGGGCGATCCCATGTTGAACGAGTACAACGACGTCCAGAACCTGCGGCCCGATTGGGTTGCGATCCTGGACAAGTACCACGTCGACTACGTGATCTTCAACACCGGTGAGGCGCTGTCCAACGTGCTGGCCACCCAGCCGGCCTGGAAGGTGGTCTACCAGGACAAGGTCGCGACCATTTACACCCGGACTTCGTAGTCCTAGTGGTACCGAGCTAACGCCCTCTCCCCCCTCGCCCGAGATACGACCATATGTGCCCTTTTGGCTGTGCCACTGGCGGGGGATACGACCATATGTGCCCTTTTGGCTGCTCCCACTGGCGGTGCCGGGGAGGCGGGCGAGACTCGCTTAATCAGTAGACCCGGTAAATCTTGAAGTTCACCGAGTCATAAGCCGGTGGGCCGAGGACTGTCGGCGGCGGCGTCGGGAGGTCGGCTGTCCAGATCACATATCTGATGTGGTTGGCGGTGTCGAACTGGACGATGTCCGCCTTGCCGGTCAGCAGGTCGAGGGCCGTCTGCGTCTTGTTCACGTAGTCGAAGGTCTCGTCGTAGTGGCCGACATACACGGTGTCGGGGCTGTATGCGGGAACGAACAACCCGACGCCTGGCATCGAAAGCACGCGCCCAGCCGGCTGGCCACCCAGCCAGCTCAGGCCGTCGAACCAGGTGCGCGGCACCGAATATTGCGGCTGGGTGGCGATGAGAATCGGCGCCAGGACCAGGAACGCGCTGCCGATCGCCGTGAAAGTGACATACGAGAAAGGAATGAGGGCGTGGGCCCTCGCGCTCCGAAGGCGCGGGAGGATCGTGTCGTACAGGCCGATCGCCCCGAGCACCACGAGCGGCAGATAGAGGCCGTCGAGGAAACGCCTCCGCAGGTCGCCCGCGGGATTGGGCAGATAAAGGATGGCCGCCAGCAGCACGAGCCAGGCGATCAAGAACAGATCCTCGCGACTTCGACGCCTGAGGACGACAGGCAGCCCGGTCAGGGCCAAGAGCAGCTGAGGGGCGATCGCGAAAAACAGGCTGATGGCCTCAGGCGGTAGAGCGTTCTTGGAGTGAAAAGTCCAGCGCAGCACCTGCGGGTTGCCGATGAACGCGAGGTAGCAATAAAGGATGTAGGGGGCTGGAATCGCGAATGCGATGATCGCCGCGAGCCAGCCGCGCGGTGAGGCGGGACGCAGCAGTAGCGCCACCGCCGTCGCGCCCCCCATGAGGATCGGCATCTGCGGGTGGATCGAGGCCTGGCCCAGCCACGCAAGCCCGGCGAGCACCGCCAGGCCAAGGCTCCCCCGCTGGATCGCCTTCAAGGTGAGCACGGCGCCGGCCGCCGCGAACACGCCAGACCACGCGAAATGAGGGAGGGCGAGGACCGAGTAGAAGGCAGTCAGCTCCGGCATTCGCCAGTCGAGGGTGTCGGTCGTGTTGCCGAAGATCACCGGGTGGCCGAGTGCCTGGATCACATACCCCATCCCCAGGCCGATCGCACACAAGAAGAAGGCGAAGAGCCGCGCCGACCGGGCGGCGATGAAGTGGTTGACGAACGCCCATGCCGCCGCCATCAGCGCGAAGGCGGCGGCCACCCGCGCCAGGTGGAAGACGAGTATCAGAGGGAGATGAAACAGCGCGGCGAGATGGCCGAGCGCGAGCCAGAACATGAAGAGGTAGGCGGTTGGGCTCGACTCGGTGGTGTAGCGGTTGTCCCACGACCAGGCCCCCTCCCATCCCTGCCGCATCTTGGCGAGGTACGTGTTCGCGTCATCCCCCAGGTA
>JBGQGI010000053.1:0-8139 GCA_041497375.1 Candidatus Dormibacteraceae bacterium
CACCTTGATGTGATCGCCTGTGGCCATCTCCGCCACCCTGAACGGCCCGTTGGTCATCAGCGTGTCGGGTGTTGTGGCCCACCTGTCGCCAGAGGTCTTGACGACGTCCTGCCGTATTGGCGCGCCAGCGGGCATCGCCGCGAGCCAGACGAAGGCGGGATCGCGATGCGACAGAGTCACCTGGAATGTGTAGTCGTCGGTTGCCTTGAGGCCCAACGAAGCGACAGCGGCATCAAGCTTCGACGCGTCTCGCCTGGGATCGAGCAGCGACACCTGGTCGCCATTCAGCACCGCATCTGCGAAGAAAGCCTCGTTGGGCGAAGCGAGCCTGGGGTCGATCAGCCTCTGCCACGCGAAGACGAAGTCCTGCGCCTTCACCGGCGTGCCGTCCCAGTACTGGGCATCTCTTCGAAGATGGAATGCATAGATCGTTCCGCTCGAGGACACGTCGAAGCGCTCGGCGGCGGCAGGCGAAACGCCATTCATGTCGGCGTTCGGCCTGAGCAGCGGTTCTGAGATCGCCCGCAGTACCGAGGTTTCATAGGAGTACTGCGTCTGGCCGGGGTCCAGGGAAGCGGGCTGGTCGTCGAGCAAGACCCGCAGTGACTGGTCCTTGTCCAGCTTCGCCCCCTGGGTAAGCGAAGGAGCGCTGGGCGTGCATCCAACGGAAATGAGAACGAGCACGACCAACGAGATGGCGCGATTGCTCCATAGGCGAGGAGTCACCGTTTCATGTTAACCAGCGTGGCCGGCAGGCCCGGCTCCGCCGGGCTGTCCGCCAATCGGCCCTAAAAGCCTCCGTTAACCCGCGTCGCCGGTAGGCCTGGCTCCGCCAGGCCGTCCGCCAATCGCGCCTAAGGCCTCCTTGCTCTGCTTGGAGAAACATTTAGGTAGTCCGAACCTGCAGGAGAGATAGTCATGAAAGGGAACCTCGGTTCCCTTTCATAAATTGAAGGGCCACCCGAGTGGCGGGCGACCCTTGTGCACGTACCGCTGACTGTAACTCAAACCCGGGTGATTTGGTCTACGAAATTGGCGGGAGGGAACCCGAAGGTTCCCTCCCCTTTCGAAGCTGCTTAGACGGACAGCGTTTCGAGGTCTATCGGTTCCTCTTCTAGGATCCGGGCAGCCTGTTCGCGCTGCTTCTTGTAGTAGTCGAGCCCGGTGCCGGCCGGGATGAGCTTGCCGATGATCACGTTCTCCTTGAGCCCGCGCAACCGGTCGACCTTGCCGGAGATCGCGGCCTCGGTGAGGACTCGCGTGGTCTCCTGGAAGGAAGCTGCCGAGAGCCATGACGTGGTGTTGAGCGCGGCCTTGATGAGGCCGAGCAGCACCGTCTGGGCGGTGGCTGGCTCGCCACCCTCGGCCAGCGCACGCGCGTTGGCCTCCTCGTACTCCCACTGCGAAACGATCTCGCCTGGGAGCAGGCCCGTGTCGCCGGCCGAGTCGATGCGGACCTTCCGCATCATCTGCCGGACGATCACCTCGATGTGCTTGTCATTGATGTCGACGCCCTGGCTGCGGTAGACCTTCTGGACCTCGTCGACGAGGAAGGTCTGGACCGCCTCCTTGCCCAGGATGTGCAGCAGCTCCTGCGGTGAGATGGAGCCTTCGGTGATCTGCTGCCCCGCCTTGATCACAACCTTCTGGCCGTCTCGACGGTCGAGCTCGGGCCGGATGCGAACCTGGTGCGGGATGGCGTACTCGCGGACCTCTTCGTCGAGCGTGCGCACAGTGATCTCCTTCGCGGAGACTGCGACCTTGCCGGCGTGGCGGGTCCTGATGCCGTTGCCCTTGGCGTCGCGGGCCAGCTCCTGGCCCTCCATGACATCGTCAGCATTCTTGACCAGGACCTGCATCTTGGGCTCGACAGAGTAGGAAACCTCGAACTCCTCTTTGGAGATCACGCGCACCTTGCGCGATCCCTCGGCGCGGATGATCTCGAGCTCCCCGTCAATCTCGGAGATGATTGCCTTGCCCTTGGGGATACGAGCCTCGAAGAGCTCCTCCACTCGGGGCAGACCCTGGGTGATGTCCACGCCGGCGACACCGCCGGTGTGGAACGTTCGCATGGTCAGCTGGGTGCCGGGCTCGCCGATCGACTGAGCGGCGATGACGCCGACCGCCTCACCGATCTCGACGATCTTGCCGGTTGCCAGGTTGCGGCCGTAGCACGTGCGGCAGACGCCCTCGCGGGCCTCGCACACGAGCACGGAACGCATCTTGACGGCGACTCCGGCCGCTATCGCCTGGCGCGCGGCGTCGTCGCTGATGGGCGATCCAGCAGCGACCAGCACCTTACCGTCAACCACGATGTTCTCGGCAGAGATGCGGCCGGCGATCTTCTCGAATATCGGCTCGCTCTTCGCCCGTTCGGGGGTGATGTCGCGAACCCAGATGCCATTGGTGGTGCCGCAGTCCTCCTCCCGCACGATCACGTCCTGGGCGACGTCGACCAGACGCCGCGTCAGGTAACCCGAGTCGGCGGTACGGAGGGCGGTGTCAGCGAGACCCTTGCGCGTGCCGTGCGTCGAGATGAAGTACTCGAGCACCGTCAGGCCTTCTGTGAAGTTGGCCATTATCGGCAGGTCGATGATCCGGCCCGTGGGGTCAGCCATCAGGCCTCGCATGCCGGCGAGCTGGCGGATCTGCTGGATGTTTCCGCGGGCGCCCGAGCCCATCATCATCCAGATCGGGCTGAATTTGTCGAAGGCGTGCTCGGTGGCGTTGCCCACGTCCTCGTAGGTCTTCTGCCAGAGCTCGATGACCTTGCGGTACCGCTCGTCGTCGGTCATGACGCCGCGGCGGTACATCCGCTCGACGTCCGCGACCTCTTTCTCGGTGGCGTGGATGAGCTGCCACTTCGACTCGGGGTGCGGGATGTCCATGGCCGAGACCGTGATTCCGGCCTGCGTCGCGTAGCGGAATCCGAGTCGCTTGATGTCGTTGACCACGACAGCTGTGGTGTCGCTGCCATAAAGGCGGAACAGCTCGGCGACCAGCGTGCGCAAAAGCTTGCGGTCGTAGTGGGCGTTCTGGAAAGGCAGCGGCTGCATCGTCGCTTCCATCGGCTCCTTGCCGACGGGCAACGGCTGGTTGAAGACGACGCGTCCCGGCGTGGTGACTATCAGCTCCGTTCCAATTCGGACGCGGATCCATTCCTGGAGCTTGACGACCTTGCTCTCGAGAGCAAGCACCACCTCGTTCTGCGAGCTGTAGGCTCGCAGCTTCTGCTTTTCCTCCACGCTGGAAGGCATCTCGCCTCGTGCGGCGGTCAGCCAGTAGCAGCCAAGCACGACGTCCTGGGTCGGCGCCACCACAGGGTGGCCGTCTGCGGCGGAGAGGATGTTCTGCGACGACATCATCAGGTTCTTGGCTTCCGCGATGGCGCCGCTGAACAGGGGAACGTGGACGGCCATCTGGTCGCCGTCGAAGTCGGCGTTGAAGGCTGCGCAGACGAGCGGGTGGATCTGGATTGCCGAACCCTCGACGAGCACCGGCATGAATGCCTGGATGCCGAGGCGGTGAAGGGTCGGGGCGCGGTTGAGCAGCACCGGGTGGTCGCGAATGACCTCGTCCAGGACGTCCCAGACCTCGGTGCGGCTGCGCTCGACCATTCGCTTGGCTGACTTGATGTTGGTCGTATAGCCCTTGTTCACGAGCTCGCGCATCACGAACGGCTTGAAGAGCTCGAGCGCCATCTTCTTGGGCAGGCCGCACTCGTGCAGCTTCAGCTCGGGGCCGACCACGATGACGGAGCGACCCGAGTAGTCAACACGCTTGCCGAGCAGGTTCTGGCGGAACCGGCCCTGCTTGCCCTTAAGCATGTCGGAGAGCGACTTCAGCTTGCGGTTGCCCGTTCCGGTGATGGCTCGGCCGCGGCGGCCGTTGTCGATGAGCGCGTCGACGGCCTCCTGGAGCATTCGCTTCTCGTTGCGCACGATGATCTCCGGGGCGCCCAGCTCGAGGAGCCGCTTCAACCGGTTGTTGCGGTTGATCACGCGGCGGTAGAGGTCGTTCAGGTCGGAGGTCGCGAACCGGCCGCCGTCCAGCTGGACCATCGGGCGTAGCTCGGGTGGGATGACCGGCAGCACCTCGAGCACCATCCACGTCGGGCTCGAGTTCGACTTGCGGAAATCTTCGACGACCTTCAGGCGCTTGATCGCCTTCTGCTTGCGCTGCCCGCTCGACGATCGTGACTCCTCGCGGAGGCGGTACATCTCCGACTGGAGCTCGATGCGCGACAGCAGCTCGCGTACTGCCTCGGCGCCGATCCCGGCCTTGAAGGCGCGACCGAATCGCTCCTGGAAGTCGCGGAACTGGGTGTCGGTGAGGATCTGCTTCGCGTGCAGGCCTTCGAGGTCTGTGCGAGTGGCCTCGATCTCCTGTTGCAGAGCCTCGAGCTCACCCTGGATCGCCTCACGCTGCGTCTTGGTGGCGGCTTCGATCTGAGCTTCGAGCGCCTTGCGGTCCGCGTCCAGGCGCTCCTTGGCGCGCTTCTGCTGGGCCTTCGTGTTGGCTTCCAGCTTCTCGATCTTCTCCTGGACCTTGCCGAGCACTGCGCGCGACATTTCCTTGGACAGCGGCTCGCCCTTGTCGACAACAACCTCTTCGTCGCCGTCCGGGCCGATCGAAAACGCCCGGCGCGACTTGGTGCCGATGCCGGCCTTGATGTGCTCGGTGGCCTTCTTGCCCTGGGTGGTGATCGAGTCGACGGCCTCCTGGAGCTCCTCTTCGAGACGCGAGACCTCAGCCTCGACCTCGCCCTTCAGCTTCTTGGTCTTGCCCTCGCTCTCAGCGCGCAGCTCCTTGCTCTTGGAGTCGATGTCTGCGCGCAAGCGGATGGCGCGCTCGTCCTTATCCATGTTGAGGACGGCCAGCATGTCGTTGCGGACTTCCTCATGGACGTCGGTGACGATGTAGTTGGCGAAGTAAAGGATCTTCTCGAGGTTGCGCGGGGACATGTCGAGGAGAAGGCCCATGCGGCTCGGGATGCCCTTGAAGTACCAGACGTGGCTCACGGGCGAGGCGAGCTTGATGTGGCCCATCCGCTCGCGGCGAACCTTCGAGCGGGTGACCTCGACGCCGCATTTGTCGCAGATGATGCCCTTGTAGCGGTAGCGCTTGTACTTTCCGCAGTGGCATTCCCAGTCCCGCGTCGGACCGAAGATGCGCTCGCAGAAAAGACCGTCGCGCTCCGGGCGGAGCGTGCGGTAGTTGATGGTCTCGGGCTTCGTGACCTCGCCGTGCGACCACGACATGATCGTGTCCGGCGACGCCAACGAAAGCTTCAGAGCGTCAAAGTTTTCGAGCTTCAGCAAGTTCTTCCTTTTCTCTCCCTATTCGGCCGACCCTCGCGAAATCTGCGATTTCGCGAGGACTCCGTCTTGTTTGAAAGTGACTCTGCCGAACTTCATTCGGCCGAGTCTTCCCCGAGCTCTTCGCGCTCGAGGCTGATACCGAGGTCCAGCGGGATCTCGGGAATGTCTTCTTCGGACAAAACGATCTGGCGCTCGTCCTCGCTCAGGATTTCGACCCCAAGCGCGAGCCCTTCCAGCTCCTTGACCAGCACGCGGAACGACTCCGGGATGCCGGCCTCGAGCGTGTTGTCGCCCTTGACGATGGCTTCGTAAGCCTTGACGCGGCCCACGATGTCGTCCGACTTCACGGTCAGGATCTCCTGGAGGACGTGCGCTGCGCCATAGGCCTCGAGCGCCCAGACCTCCATCTCTCCAAACCTCTGTCCGCCGAACTGCGCCTTGCCTCCCAGCGGCTGCTGGGTGACGAGGCTGTAAGGGCCCGTGGACCTGGCGTGGATCTTGTCCTCGACCAGGTGGGCAAGCTTGAGCATGTAGATCATTCCGACGGTCACCGGCTCGTCGAACTGCTCGCCGGTGCGCCCGTCGCGCAGCCGGACCTTGCCGTCTTCCGGAAGGCCCGCGCGCTTGAGCTCGGACACGATGGTGGACATCGGCGCCCCGTCGAAGACGGGTGTCGCGACCTTGATGCCGAGGGTGTGGGCGACCCAACCAAGGTGAGTCTCCAGGACCTGGCCGAGGTTCATTCGGCTCGGCACACCGAGCGGGTTCAGAACGATGTCGACGGGGGTCCCGTCGGGGAGGTAAGGCATGTCCTCGGCGGGCATGATCCTGGCGACCACGCCCTTGTTGCCATGGCGGCCGGCCATCTTGTCCCCGGCCGAGATCTTGCGCTTCTGGGCGAGGTAGACACGGACCATCTCGTTGATGCCCGGCCCAAGCTCGTCCTTGTTTTCGCGAGAGAAGACCTTGACGTCGACCACGATGCCGCGCTCGCCGTGCGGCACCCGCAGGCTCGAGTCGCGGACCTCGCGCGCCTTCTCACCGAAGATCGCGCGCAGGAGGCGCTCCTCGGCCGAGAGCTCGGTCTCACCCTTGGGAGTGATCTTGCCCACCAGGATGTCGCCCTGCTGGACCTCGGCGCCGATGTACACGATCCCGCGCTCATCGAGGTTGCGCAGCGCGTCGTCGGCGACGTTGGGGATGTCTCGGGTGATCTCTTCGGGCCCGAGCTTGGTCTCGCGTGCTTCGGACTCGTGCTCCTCGATGTGGATCGAGGTGTACATGTCCTCTTTGACGACGCGCTCCGAAAGCAGGATCGCGTCCTCAAAGTTGTAACCCTCCCAGGGCATGAACGCCACGAGGACGTTCCGCCCCAGCGCCATCTCTCCGTCTTCGATGGCCGGGCCGTCGGCCAGGATGTCGCCCTTGGCCACGTGCTGGCCTGGCTTCACCTTCACCTTGTGGTTCAGGCAGGTGCCCTGGTTGGAGCGCGCGAATTTCTGGAGCGGGTAGTGCCGGTCGGGTCCGCCGCCATCCGGCTTGACCACAATCTCGAAGACCGGGGTGGCGTGAACTGCCTTGATGTCCTTGGGGTGTGCGATGTCGGCGACGGTGCCGGCCACGTCGGCCACGATCATCTCGCCTGAGTCTTTGGCGGCGTAATACTCGACCCCGGTGCCGACCAGCGGCGCGTCGGTGACGAGAAGCGGCACCGCCTGGCGCTGCATGTTGGCGCCCATGAGGGCTCGACCGGCGTCGTCGTGCTCGAGGAACGGAATCATGGCGGTGGCGACAGAGACGATCTGCTTCGGCGAGATGTCCATGTACTGGATGTTGCCGACGTCCTCGATCTTGAAGTCGCCACGCGCGCGAGAAGGCACGCGGGCCTCGACGAAATGGTTCTCGGGAGTCAGCGCTGCGTTGGCCTGCGCGATGCCGAACATGTCTTCCTCGTCAGCCGAGAGGTACTCAACCTCGGTCGAGACCCAGGGAACGATATCGACCCCGGCGACATGCGCCTTGATCAGCTGCTGGACCGTCTTGGCGTCGAGGAGCTGCTGCGCCTGCAGGATCTCCTTGCCCTTGGAGTCGAGCGCGGGGCGGCGCAAGGTGCGGCCGTCCAGCCTGGTTGCCGTGTCCTCATTGACCGACATGCGGTTGTAGACGCGCCGGAAGGGCGTCTCCACGAACCCGAACTCGTTGACCTTGGCGTACGTCGCCAGGTTGCCGATGAGCCCGATGTTCGGACCCTCGGGGGTCTCGATCGGGCAGATGCGGCCGTAGTGGCTGTGGTGCACGTCGCGCACGTCGAACCCTGCCCGCTCGCGCGAGAGGCCGCCTGGCCCCAGGGCCGACAGCCGGCGCTTGTGGGTGAGCTCGGAGAGCGGGTTGTGCTGGTCCATGAACTGGGACAGCTGGCTCGAGCCGAAGAATTCCTTGATCGCGGCGACCACTGGTCGCGCGTTGATGAGCGACGCCGAGGTGACCGTGTGCGGGTCGCTGATCGTCATGCGCTCTTTGATGATTCGCTCCATGCGGATCAGTCCCATACGGAACTGGTTCTGCAGCAGCTCGCCGACCGCGCGCACGCGGCGGTTGCCAAGGTGGTCGATGTCGTCCGGGATCTGCTTCTCGCGCGGGGCGTTGTTGAGCTCGATCAGCTTGCGAAGGAAGGCGATGAAGTCGCCCTTCTCCAGGATCCGCAGCTCGCGCTGGCGGACGCGCGCGAGGATGTCCGCCTCGTCGCGGCCTAGCCTCTTGTCGACCTTGTACCGGCCGACGCGGCCGAGGTCGAACCGGCGCGGGTTGAAGAACAGGC
>JBGQGI010000054.1:0-8053 GCA_041497375.1 Candidatus Dormibacteraceae bacterium
AGCGTGGCCCGGGAATGGTCGAGTACGCGCTGCTCCTGGTTCTCGTTTCGAGCGTGGTCGTCGGGATTCGTCTAACCCTGGGGACCCCGCTCAACAACGTCTTCTCACAGGTCGTGGCAGCCCTGGGAGCACGAGGCGCACCGGGCCGGGTGTTCGTAGCCCGGCCCGAGCCATCCCTCTAGCCGCCTTTTGCCAGTTGCCAGGCTGCCCCTGGTAGCCCGGCTACGAGCAGTAGGCGGATTTGACCACGTAAACGCAAGGTTATCGCTAGCATCCGGGCGGTTTTCTGCCCGGTCGGGCGAGCCGCAGGAATCGCCCAAGCCTCCCCCTTAACCCGCCGATAACCTACCCCCGGTCGCCAACCGCTAATGTTCCTGACATGGTGGTGGGGGTCCAGCCGGACTCGGATCAAACAGGCCCAAATCCGGTCCCGGAGGCTCCCAGGTACCTCAACCGGGAGCTGTCCCGGCTGGACTTCGACGAGCGCGTCCTGGCGATGGCGGAGGACCCCAAGCTCCCTCTGCTGGAGCGGGTTCGCTTTCTCGCGATCTTCAGCCAGAACCTCGATGACTTCTTCCAGGTCCGGGTGGCCGGGCTCAAGGAACAGGTGCTCGCCGCGGTCGCCGCAGCGTCCCCTGACGGGATGTCGCCGCTAGAGCAGCTGAGGGCGATCCGCAGCCGCGTCGAACAGCTGGTGGATCGCCAGGTCAGCCTCTTCAACGAGTCCCTGGTGCCCGAGCTGGCGCAGGCCGGCATCGTGATCGTGCGCGCCAACGAGGTGACGAAGAAGGAGCTCAGCCAGCTCCATTCGGTCTTCCGACAGCAGATCTTCCCCGTGCTGACACCGCTGGCAGTAGATCCAGGTCACCCCTTCCCTTACATCTCTCACCTTTCTTTGAACCTGGCGGTCATGGTCCGCGACCCGCAGCGTCACCAGCAGCGCTTCGCTCGTGTGAAGGTGCCGCCTGTGCTGCCCCGATTCATCGCGCTGGTCGAAGGCGAGCGCTACGTGCCCCTCGAGGACGTGATCGCACTCCACCTCCAATCGCTATTCCCGGGCATGGAGGTGGTCGCGCACCATCCGTTCCGCGTAACCCGCGACGGCGACCTCGACGAGATCGACAGCGACGCCGAAGATCTTCTCGCCGCCATCCAGACCGAGCTGCGCCGCCGCCGGCGCCACGCGCGCGTGGTTCGCCTGGAGGTCGATCCAAGCATGTCCGCCGAAGTCCTCGAGCTGCTGACGCGTGAGCTGGAGCTGCAGCCCACCGACGTCTACCAGTCCAACGGCTTGCTGGACCTTGGCAGCCTGTCAGCGCTGTCTCACCTCGACCGGCCCGATCTGAAGGAGGAGCCCTGGACCCCGACCACCCAACCTCGGCTTCGAGGTCTTGGCGCGGAGGTCCCCGACCTGTTTGCGGTGCTTCGCGCAGGTGACCTTCTGGCCCATCATCCATATGACTCGTTCGCCACCTCGGTCGAAGCTTTCATCGACCACGCCGCGAGCGATCCCAACGTGCTCGCGATCAAGCAGACGCTTTATCGAACCTCCGGCCCTGCGAGCCCGATCGTCAGAGCCCTCATCCGCGCGGCGGAGGCCGGCAAGCAGGTGGTCGCCCTAGTCGAGCTGAAGGCGCGTGGCGACGAGCAGGCGAACATCACCTGGGCGCGCGCGCTCGAAGAGGCCAACGTTCACGTCGTGTACGGGCTGGTCGGTCTAAAGACCCACGCCAAGGTGACGTTGGTGGTTCGCCGCGAGGGCCGGCACATCCAGCACTACCTCCACGTCGGCACCGGCAACTACAACCCAAGCACGGCTCATCTCTATGAGGATGTAAGCCTGCTTTCGGCCGACGCCGATCTCGGCGCTGACGTGACCGAGCTCTTCAACCTGCTCACCGGTTACAGCAGGCAGCATCGCTACCGAAGGCTGCTGGTCGCGCCGACCAGCCTGCGCGCAGGGATCAAGCAGCTGATCGAAGGCCAGGCCGTGGTTGGCGGCCGCATCCTCATCAAGGTCAACAACCTCGTCGACCCCGAGATCATCGACTCGCTGTATGCGGCGTCACAGGCCGGCGCGCAGATCGACCTGATCGTGCGCAGCATGTGCTCCCTGCGGCCGGGCGTCCCGGGACTGTCGGAGCTCATCAGGGTGCGCTCCATCGTCGGCAGGTTCCTCGAGCACTCCCGCATCTTCGCGTTCGGTGGCGCCGAGCCCGAGTACTACCTCGGGTCTTCCGACCTGATGCCGCGAAACCTGGACCGGCGTGTCGAGGCGGTGGTGCCAGTGACCGATGTAAAGCTTTCTCAGCGGCTGGGGCAGATCTTCGAGATCTTGCTTGCGGATGACGTCCTCGCCTGGACCCTTGGTCCGGACGGCGCGTGGCAGAAGGTGCCCAACGTCCACGGGCTCAACTCGCACAAACGCTTCCAGGAGCTGGCGCTCGAGAGCGCTCGCGGCAACGGGATCGTCAACGGGGTCGTCAACGGGGTCGTCACCATCGTCCCGCATGCTCGAGCGTGAGGTAAAGCTCGGGGCAGGACCCGCGTTTCACCTCCCCGACCTCAGCGGGGTGGTCGACGGTGCTACCACCACGCCGCCGGAGGCGGTGCGCCTCGAAACCGTCTACTACGACACCGCCGATCTGCGCCTGGCGCGCTGGGGAGTGTCGCTGCGGCATCGCCGCGGCGAGGGCTGGACGCTGAAGCTGCCACCGGTCCATGCGTCAGCCGACACCCAGGCGGCGCCGCTGCTCGAGCGCGCCGAGCTCACCTTCCAGGGCGGCGCGACGAAACCTCCGCCGGCGGCGGTGGCTGTGGTCCGCGCCTACGTGCGCACCGCCGAGCTGATCCCTGTCGCACGCCTTTCAACAGTGCGTCGCCGCGTCCGCTTGCTCGACGCGTCGGGCGCGCGGCTCGCCGAAGTCGTGGACGACGAGGTGTCGGTGCGCGATGGCCGCCGCGTGGCTGCACGGTTCCGCGAGATCGAGGTCGAGGTCACCGGCGACGCCGACGGCATCGTGGCACCGCTGGTGGCGCGCCTGCGTGGCGCGGGCGCCGGGGCGCCCGATCCAACGCCCAAGCACATCAGGGCTCTGGGTCCCCGAGCGATGGAACCACCAGAGGTGGCGCCAATGGCCGTGGAGGCCGGGTCTCCGGCGCGGGAGGTCATCCGCAGCGTGATCGCGCAGTCGGTCGCCGCTCTCCTCTATCAGGACCCCATCGTCCGGACGAGCGGCGATCCGGAGGCGGTGCACCAGGCGCGCGTGGCGACGCGCAAGCTGAGGTCGCACCTGAGGACCTTCGGCCCTCTGCTCGACGAGGAATGGAGCGATCCCCTGCGAACAGAGCTGGGGTGGGTGGCGCTGAGCCTGGGCGCCGTGCGCGACCAGGAGGTGCTGCTCGAAAGGTTGCGCGAACGGGCGAAGTCACTGCCGGCGAATGACCTGCGCTCGGCGCTTGGAGTCCTCCATTTGCTCGAAGTGGATATCGAAGCGTTACGGAAGAAGCTCCTCGCGGATCTCGACTCGACGCGGTACGTCGACCTTCTCGAGCGCCTGGTGGCCGCCGCGCACGCTCCGGCAACGTTGCCCGAAGCGGATCAGCCCGCCGGGACTGTCTTGCCCAAGCTGGCCACCGCTCCATGGCGGCGGCTGCGGTCCGCAGTCAAGAATCTCCCGGATCCTCCGGCGGATGCGGACCTTCACCGGATCCGCATCCTGGCCAAGCGCGCGCGATATGCGGCTGAGGCGGTTGCGCCGGTGGTGGGTGCCGGCGCGGTTTCGTTTGCCCGCAATGCGGCCAGGCTCCAGACGATTCTGGGCGAGCACCAGGACAGCGTCACCGCGCAGGCGTGGCTGCGAGGCACGCGCATCGGGGGCCGCCGCGCCTTCGTCGCGGGCGAGCTCATCGCCATGGAGCACGTCGCGGCTGAGGATGCGCGTAAGAAGTGGCCGAAGATCTGGAAATCCCTGGACCGCAAGAGCTTGCGCGACTGGATGGGCTAGGGGTTGCCGACTCTATATTTCGTGCGGCACGCCAAGGCTGGGAGTCGAACACGTTGGGAGGGCCACGATCGCGAGCGTCCTCTGAGCAAGAGCGGGCACAAGCAGGCTGAGGAGCTGGTCACAGTGCTGGGGGCCAACCCCATCGCAGCGGTATGGTCGAGCCCATACCTTCGATGCGTGCAGACCGTCGAGCCGCTCGCAAAGGCTCGAAAGCTCAAGGTCCAGGAGACCCGGCTTCTTGCCGAGGGCGCGAGGTTGAAAGGGGCCTATCGATTCATCGAAGACCCCGAAATCGACGACACACTGCTTTGCACCCATGGAGACGTAATCCTGGAATTGCTCGACGACTTGATCCGGCGCCGCATCGTGAAGTCATCGCAAGCGGCGCTGGACAAGGGCTCGACCTGGGTGGTCGAGGTCGAAGACGGGTTGCCGGTCGGCGCTCGCTACATCCCGGCGTCGTGACCGCATTGGCGGCGGCGATGCGGACCGCTCTGGCCTCGGCCGCCGACCCCGAGCGCGCTCCCCGCATGCAGGCCTACATGAAATCGGAGATGCCGTATCGAGGACATGCGCGCCATCTCCAAGCGGCGGGTCTCGATCATCTGCCAGATCCTATGCATGGACGGATCCCGAGGAGGTGGCACGCTATGTGGCTGCGAATGAGGCGAGGTTGAGCGGCCTGAGCAAAAGGGAGGCGTTGAAGAACGTGGTACCGAGCCAACGCCCCTCTCCCCTGACGGGGAGAGGGAGGAAAAGCCGTTGACCGTCACGTTGCGCGGTGCGGGGGTGTCTGAGGAGCAGGTCGTGGCCGTGGCTCGTCATGGCGAGGCCGTTGCGCTGGCGCCCGCCGCGAGGGCCAAGATGGACCGGAGCCGGATGCTGGTCGAGAAGGCCGCTTCGTCGCGCGAGCCGGTCTACGGCGTCTCGACCGGTTTCGGAGCGCTGGCCGGAACCCGCGTCCCGCCGCTGCGCCAGCCCGAGCTGCAGCTGGCGCTCATCCGGTCTCATGCCGCAGGTATGGGCCCCCCGGTCGACAACGAGGTGGTGCGCGCGACGATGCTGCTGCGCGCTCGCACCCTTTCGATGGGCCTCTCGGGCGTGAGGCCGGCGGTGGCCGAGGCCCTCATCGCATTGCTGAACGCGAAGCTCACCCCGGTCGTGCCCCGGCATGGTTCTGTCGGCTGCAGTGGGGACCTCGCGCCGCTGGCCCACATCGCGCTGGCGCTGGTCGGCGAGGGTGAGGTGGTGGACGCCGGCGGAATGACCCGTCCCGCTTTGCAGGCGCTGAAGGCGGCCAAGGTGAAGCCGCTGAAGCTCGAGACCAAGGAAGGGCTGTCCCTCATCAACGGCACCGACGGAATGCTGGGCATGCTCGCACTCGCCTGCGCTGACGCGGAGCGTTGCTTCCGCATCGCGGACATCACGGCCGCGATGTCGGCGGAGGCGCTGATGGGAACGGACCGGACCTTCCAGAAACAGCTGCATGAGATACGCCCCCATGCCGGCCAGGTCGCGAGCGCCGCCAACCTCATTCAGATGCTTCGCGGCTCGGGGATCGTCGCCTCGCACAGGCATTCGCAGCACGCAGTCCAGGATTCCTACTCGGTTCGCTGCAGCCCACAGGTCGCTGGCGCCGCGCGGGACACCCTCGACTTTGCGCGCCGCACGGCTGCGGTCGAGCTGGCGTCGGTGGTCGACAACCCGGTCGTGCTGGAGAGCGGCGAGGTCGAGTCGACCGGCAACTTTCATGGAGAGCCACTGGCTTTTGCCGCGGACTTCCTCGCCATCGCGGCCGCCGAGGTCGGCGCCATCTCAGAACGCCGGCTCGACCGGCTGCTGGATCCGCATCGCTCCGAAGGCCTGCCGCCGTTCCTGGCGCAGGAGCCCGGCGTGAACTCGGGCCTGATGGTCGCGCAGTACACCGCGGCAGCCCTCGTAGCCGAGAACCGCCGCCTTGCCGCGCCGGCAAGCGTGGACTCGATTCCCACCTCCGGCATGCAGGAGGATCACGTTTCGATGGGTTGGGGGGCGGCCCTGAAGCTGCGGACCGTCCTCGAAAACCTCACGCACATCCTCGCTGTCGAGCTGACGGCGTCCGCGCGCGCCCTCGACCTTCGTGCACCTCTGCAGCCGGCGCCCGCCACCGCGGCGGTTCGCGACCTGGTGCGCAAGCACCTCGGAGGACCTGGGCCCGACCGCTTTCTCGCGCCGGAACTGGCCGCGGCCGAAGCGCTGGTCCGCAGCGGCGCGGTGATCGCGGCGGCAGAGGCGGTGACTGGCAGGCTGCGATGACACGAACGATTCGCGCGGCCCGCGGTGCGGAGCTGAGCTGCCTGGGCTGGTCGCAGGAAGCCGCGATGCGAATGCTCATGAACAACCTCGACCCGGAGGTCGCGGAGCGGCCCGAGGACCTCGTCGTCTACGGCGGCACGGGGAAAGCCGCGCGATCGTGGGAGGCGTTTGACGCGATTGTTCGGGAGCTCAGGGTGCTGAAAGGCGACCAGACCTTGCTGGTCCAGTCAGGCAAGCCGGTCGGTGTTTTCGACACCCACGAGTGGGCGCCCAGGGTGCTCATCTCCAACTCGATGCTCGTGCCCGAGTGGGCGACCTGGGAGGAGTTCCGGAGACTCGAGGCCCTCGGCCTGACCATGTACGGCCAGATGACCGCTGGATCGTGGATCTACATCGGAACGCAAGGCATCCTTCAGGGCACGTACGAGACGTTTGCCGCCATCGCGCGCAAGCGTTTCAACGGCTCGCTGGCGGGCACGATCACGTTGACGGCCGGCCTCGGCGGCATGGGCGGAGCGCAGCCGCTGGCGGTCACCCTCAACGGGGGCGTCGCCATTTGCGTTGAGGCGGACGACGATCGCATCAAGCGGCGCATCGAGCATCGCTACCTCGACGTTCGCGCAAACGACCTCGAGCACGCTCTGCGCCTGGCCAGTGAAGCCAAGTCGGCCAGACGAGCGCTGTCTATAGGGCTGCACGGCAACGCGGCGGAGGTTCTTCCGGCGCTGGCCGCCCGAGGTTACGCGGTCGACATCGTCACCGACCAGACGCCCGCGCACGATCCTCTGAGCTACATCCCGGCAGGCCTGAGCCCCGAGGATGCGCAGGAGCTGCGCCTCGACGACCCCGGCGAGTACGTGAAGCGCGCTAGACAGAGCATGGCGCGCCATGTCGACGCGATGGTCGAGTTTCTCGACCGCGGAGCCGAGGTGTTCGATTACGGCAACAGCCTGCGCGCAGAGGCACGCCTTGGGGGCAGTGCGCGCGCATTCGAGTTTCCCGGCTTCGTGCCCGCATACATCCGCCCTCTCTTCTGCGAAGGCAAAGGACCCTTCAGGTGGGTTGCGCTGTCGGGAGACCCTGCGGACATCGCGGCGACAGATCGCGCCATGATCGAGGAGTTCTCGGACAACGCGCCGCTGGTTCGCTGGATCAAGGCGGCCGGGGAGCGGGTCGCATTCCAGGGCCTGCCCGCGCGTATCTGCTGGCTTGGGTATGGAGAGCGGGCTCGCGCCGGTTTGCGGTTCAACGAGCTGGTGAGGTCGGGTGCCGTCAAGGCGCCGATCGTGATCGGTCGCGACCACCTCGACTCCGGCTCGGTTGCGTCCCCCTACCGCGAGACGGAGGCGATGCTCGACGGCTCGGACGCAATTGCCGACTGGCCGATCCTCAACGCGTTGCTCAACACGTCGAGCGGAGCTTCATGGGTCAGCGTCCACCACGGTGGTGGCGTTGGCATCGGGCGATCGATCCATGCTGGGATGGTGGTGGTGGCCGACGGCACCGATGAGGCGGCGCGCAAGCTGGAGCGGGTGTTGACCAACGACCCGGGCACCGGCGTCATGCGGCACGCCGACGCGGGATACAAGCGCGCGATCGACGTGGCGAACGAGCGCGGCGTCCACATACCTATGCAGGCTTGAAAGGCTCAGGGACCTGGCACGCCGACCAGGCCTGGCTCGGCCATCGAGCCGAGAACGTCCTCATCGAGGTCGACAGCGGGCGCATCAAGAAGGTGACCGAAGGCGTCA
>JBGQGI010000055.1:0-8026 GCA_041497375.1 Candidatus Dormibacteraceae bacterium
CCCACGACACCGGGCACCAACCGCGCGACGGCATCGATCAGCACCATGGCCGGGATCTCCCCTCCGCTGAGCACATAATCGCCGATCGATACCTCGCGCGTCGCCAAGCCCGTCCGCACGCGGTCGTCGATGCCTTCGTAGCGACCGCACACGATGATGAGCCCGGGTTCGGCCGACAGCTCGGCCGCGAGCGTCTGGTCGAGAGGTTCGCCCCACGGCTCCATCAGCACCACAGGGCCTGGGTTTTGCGGCCGGATCGACTCGACCGCCTCGAATACCGGCTCTGGCTTGATCACCATTCCCGGACCGCCGCCGAAGGGCATGTCGTCCACCTGCCGGTGACGGTCGTGCGTGTAATCGCGGAGATCGTGCGCGTGAAGCTCGATCAAACCCCGCTCCATGGCGCGGCCGACGACGCCCTGTCCGAAGACAGGCGCAAACATGCCCGGGAAGATGGTGATGACGTCAAATCGCATCGAGGTCATGCGTCCTCGACCTGGACCAGCCAATCGGCCACCACGACTTTGCCGCCCGGGACGTCCACCTCGACCACGGCGTCGCGCGTGGCCGGAATGAGGTGTTCGACCACGCCTTCCCGGCTGACCCACACGTCGTTGGCCGGCCGCTCCAGCACCTCGGCGATGGTCCCGAGCTGCCTGCCCGAGCTGGTTAGAACGCTGAGACCCACCACCTGGTGGTGGTAGAAATGGCCGTCGGCAAGCGGCCGTGCCGCCGTCTCCGGCACCTCGATGTACTGGCCGCGGAGCAGGTCGGCGATCGTGCGGTTGTCGACCCCGCGAAGTTTGACCACCAGACCTGGGTGGCCAGGCCGGCTCCATTCCACTTCTCGTTCGGCGCCACCGACCAGGAACGTGGCTCCCGCGTCGAATCGATCGGCGAAGTCTGTCAAGGGAACTACCTTTACAGCGCCTTCCAATCCGTACGCGCCGCCGATCTGCCCGACTCTGATCATTCCGGCGCGTCGCCTCTGGAATGCCTTGCCCCTCGTGGCGCGGCGTCTGGGGCTGAGGCCAGGTCCACGAACACGCGCTTGCGGTCGCGCAGCGATGCCACGCGAATGAGCGTCCGCACAGCCTCGATGTTGCGGCCCGCCTTGCCGATGAACCTGCCGACATCACCGTCGGCCAACTTCACCTTGATCGCGATGGTGCCGCCACCTCGCTCGATGGCCTCGACGACGACCTCATCCGGCTTGTCGGCCAGTGACTTCGCTACGTATTCGACCAGCGCCTTGTAGTCCACAGCCGGTCCGGGCGGTCCGGCCGGGCCGTCGCGCCGAAAGCCGCGGTTGTATGGGCCGCGGCCACCCGGGCCCTCACGCCGGGGTGGTCGACTTCCGCTTCTCTGCAAGTCGCTCAAGGATTCCCTCCCGCTTCAACAGGCTCCGCGCTGCTTCGGTGGGCTGAGCGCCCTGCTGGAGCCAGCGCACGACTTTGTCGCCGTCGATCTTGATCACCACGGGGTCGGTCATCGGATCGTAGTACCCGAGGTGCTCGATGAACCGGCCGTCGCGCGGCGACCGCGCGTCCGCCACAACGAGGCGGTAGAAGGGGTGCTTCTTGGCCCCCATCCGCCTCAACCTGATCTTTACCAACCTGGACCTCCTTGTCCAAACAGCCGGGCCACCCCGGCTTTTCCACTGCGACCACCGAATTGCTTGACGAGCTTTTGCATCGTCTCGCGTGCCTTCAGGAGCCGGTTGACGTCGGCAGGCTGCACGCCGCTGCCCCGGGCGATACGCCGCTTGCGCGCTCCGTCGATCAGCTCGGGATGCGCGCGCTCCCGAGCCGTCATCGAAAGGATGATCGCCTCCATGCGCCGAACTTCGAGCTCGGTGTCCTTGCCCGCCACCTGGCTCTTCAGCGCTTTGCCTCCCGGAAGCATGTCAAGCATGCCTTCCAGAGGTCCCATGCCGCGAACCTGGCGGATCTGGGCGAGGAAGTCGTCGAAGGTGAGATGGCCGGCGCGCATGTGGCGCTCGACCTCAAGGGCCTTCTCCCTGTCGACGTTCTGCTCGACGCGCTCGACCAGGGTCAGGACGTCGCCCATGCCGAGAATCCGCGAGGCCATGCGCTCGGCGTGGAAGACCTCGAGGTCCTGTGGCTTTTCCCCTGTTCCGGCGAACCTGATCTGCTGGCCCGTGGCGTTCCTCAACGAAAGAGCGGCGCCGCCTCGCGCATCGCCGTCGAGCTTGGTGAGGATCACGCCGTCGAGGCCGATGCTCGAGAACGCCTCCCCCACTTTGACCGCCTCCTGGCCGGTCATCGAGTCGGCGACCAGCAGCGTTTCCGTGACCGGCACCTTGGCCTTCAGCCGCTTGAGCTCGTCCATGAGCTCGCCGTCGACGTGGAGGCGACCGGCGGTGTCGAGGATCACCACGTCGTTGCCGAGGCGCTGGGCTTCGTGAATCGCTTCGGCGGCAATGTCCTCGACTTTTCCAGAGCCCGAGTGGAAGGCCACCTTCTCCCTCTCGGCGAGCGTTCGCAGCTGGTCGATGGCGGCCGGGCGTCTCAGGTCGAGGGCGGCCAGCAGGGGGCGATGGCCGTCACGCCGCGCCAGCAGGGCGAGCTTGATCGCCGTGGTCGTTTTGCCCGAGCCCTGCAGGCCCACGAGCATGACCACCGTGGGGGAGCCGCCGTAGCGAAGGCCCTCCGAGTTGCCACCGAGCAGGTCGACGAGCTCGGCGTTGACGGCTTTGACCACTTGCTGGGGGGCCGTGAGCCCGGGGGCGATCTCCACGCCGGTGATCCTGGCGCGCACCCGCTCGATGAACTCTTTGACGACCTTGAAGTTGACGTCCGCTTCGAGAAGGGCCATGCGCACCTCGCGGAGGCCGGCGTCGACGTCATCGGGCCTGAGAACGCCGCGTCCAGAGATCTTCTTGAGGGCGGCGGCGAGGCGCTCGCCGAGGGTTTCGAACATCTATCTATTGCGCAAGTTGCGTCATGCGCTGTTTGAGGTCCGCCAGCTCCCGTTCCAAGGAGGCTAGGGCGCGGCGGCGGCGGTCGGCTTCTTTGAGGAGGCCGAGACGGGCCTCGTAGTCCTCCAGGGCGCGGGTGGAGCGGCGCACTATGTCGTGGACCGCGGCGCGTGAGGTGCCCTGGTTCGCGGCGATCTCCGCCAGGGACCAGTCGTTGCGCAGTTGGAGGTCGAGGACCTGGCGCTGGTGGTCGGTCAGGAGGGCGCCGTAGCGGTCGTAGAGGGCCAGGTAGCGGTTCCTGGCTTGGAGGGTGTCAAGGGCCATGCCTTGACAGCTTACCAAGCTTGAAGAACGAGATAGACTCCGGGCCGTGCTGACCGCTGTGATCCTTGTCAAGGCCAGTCGGGAGGGGTTGGGGCACCTAGGGCCCAAGCTGGCTGATGTGGCGGGGGTCGCTGAGGTCTACACCGTCACGGGAGAGTGGGACTTTGTGGCAATCGTGCGAGTGCGCGAGCATGACGAGCTGGCCAAGGTGGTGACGCAGGAGCTCACGAAGCTGGAGGGGATCCAGAGGACGCAGACGATGGTGGCGTTCCAGCAGTTCTCCGCTCACGACCTGGAGTCGATGTTCGGACTGGGGCTCGAGGAAAAGTCGAGCTAGCCGCGCCCTCGGATCCGTTTGATCGGTAGGTACACCAGGGCGCGCCATTGTTGGCGCAAAGTGATGGAGATTGCGATAGACGTCCGTGCGCCGAGCATCGGCTTGGTCGTGCACTCCATCACTGCAGTTCGAAAATCGCCCTCGAACTCCGTCATCGCACGTCCAAGGTCGCCAGCACCAAAGTGGCAGTCGCTCGCGCCGATCGCTGCGCCCAGGCGCTCTCGGTTGGCGTCGTAGAACGCAAGCAGCAGCTGTCTCCGCATTGGGCCAATGGGGACAGTCGACAAGACCTCGATGCCATCGACACTTTGCTTTTCGATGAGCTTGCGCAACATGCCGGGTTGGATCGAACCGAAGTACACAGGCATGAACGGATGTGGAACTATCACCAGTCCGCCCTGTGCATGAATCGCCGCGACAGTATCATCGAGCGACATGCCACTCTTGACCGGCTTCTCCATGAACCAGCCCAAGATGTGGGTCTGCGCCGGCCACTTCGTCGTCACCTCCTGACCACCGACCACAGTCAAACCCGCGGCTTCACCGCGTGATTGGGTTTCCTTCACTGAAACCATCGTGTCGTGGTCGGTGACTGCGATCAGGTCGAGGCCTGCATTGACCGCGGCATCGACGAGCTCGGCCGGTGTGACCATCCCATCGGAGGCGGTCGTGTGGCAATGAGGATCAGCCCACGCCAACTTTCAGTCCTCGAATAGAGCGCGCAAGAAGCCCTGGGGATCGAAAGGCGCTATGTCGTCGATCCCCTCCCCCACTCCCACCAGCTTGACAGGCACGTCCAGCTCCGCCTCGATGGCGATCACGGCACCGCCCTTCGCGCTGCTGTCAAGCTTCGACACCACCAGCCCGGTCATCGGGATGGCCTTGTTGAAGGCACGCGCCTGCACGAGGCTCGTCAGTCCCGCAGTCGCGTCCAGCACCAGCAGCGATTCAAATGGCTGGTCGCCCATCGCTTTGGCGGTGACCCGCCCGACCTTCGCCAGCTCCTCGACCAGGTTGCGCTGCGTCTGCATGCGGCCCGCTGTGTCGACGAGCACGACGTCGCTGCCACGCCCACGCGCTGCCTGCAACCCGTCGAAGACCACCGACGCTGGGTCGGCGCCCGATGTTCCCGCAAAGCTCTCGACGCCAGCGCGGTCAGCCCACGCAACCATCTGCTCGATCGCGGCCGCCCTGTACGTGTCGGCCGCCACCACCAGCGGCTTGTGCCCTTGCACCTTCAGGCGATGGGCGACCTTGCCGATGGTCGTCGTCTTCCCTGCGCCGTTCACACCGTAGAGCAGCACGCATGCAGGTCGCGAGCTCAGGTCGAGGTCCCGAGGCCTGGATGACATCAGCGGGACGGCCGTCGCCACCAGCGCCTCGATCGCCTCCTCCCGCGTCTTCGGCGCTCGCTTTCGCACGCCTGCAGTCAGGCGAGCCGCCATCGCCGGCCCGAGGTCGGCCGAGACCAGCAGCTCCTCCAGCTCCTCGTAGTAGCCGGGCGCCAGGGGCGGGCTGAGAGCGCGAAGCCCGGCCGCGAGCGCGGTGCGTGTCCGTCCGGTGACCCGGCTCCAGACGCTCGCCCGTCTGTCCTCAGCCAGCCTGCGCGGCGCTGGCGGTTCGAACTGCCGGCTTGCGGATGTCCTCGAGCCGCACCGAGACCAGGTGCGACGACCCACTTTCGTCGAGGTGGATGCCGTAAAGGCTCGAAGCGTGCGACATCGTCACGTGGTTGTGTGTGATGACCAGGAACTGGCGCTGCAAACCGAGCCGAGCGAGCATCTCGCCGAAGCGGCCGACGTTCGCATCGTCGAGCGCCGCATCCACCTCGTCGAGAATCGTGAACGGGCTGGGGTTGACCTCATCCAGCGCCAGCACCAACGCGAGCGCGGCGAGCGAGCGCTCACCAGACGACAGAAGCGTCACGTTCTGAAGTCGCTTACGAGGAGGCTGCACGAGGATCTCAACGCCCGACCTCGGCCCCTCATCCCCATCGGCATGCTTCAGAGTCGCGCGGCCGCCAGGCGCGAGCTGCGAGAAGTATTCGTGGAAGTTGGCAGCGACCGCGCCGAACACCGCCTCGTAACGCGACTCCTCTTCCTCTCGCAGCTTCGCGATGAGCTGCTCGAGGTCTTCGCGCGCAGCGGCGATGTCATCGAGCTGCGTGCGCAGCGTCTCGAAGCGCTCCTCCAGCTCGCGGCCCTCGGTCTCGGCCAAGGCGTTGGTCGGTCCGATTTCCTCGAGCCGGCGTTCAAGGGCACGCATCTCACGCTCGCGCGCCTTGCCGCCTGGCACCTCTTCCGGCGCCACGCCATCGGGCATCCGCGAGCGAATCTCCTCCATGCGCGCCTGCAGTAGCTCTGCCTCACGCGCAAGCAGCTCGAGGTTGCCCTCCAGCGTGCCGGTCTTGAGCCGGGCCTCCATGCGCGTCTCATCGAGCAGACCGAGCCGCCGCCCGCCTTCTTCGAGCTCGGCCTCCTCCTCGGGCGATTCACCCTCGGCTTCGGCAAGGGCCATCCTGGCTGCCTCCGCGGCGCCCTTCAGCCCGGGAAGGATCTCCAGAGCGGCTGTCGCCACGCCTTCGGCCTCAGCCAGGCGCCTGGCCCTTTCGTCGGCGGCCGACCGCAGGCCGGCGAGGTCTTCTTCAACCGATCGCAGCTGCCGCCTGAGGTCGTCGACCCGATCTCTCCACCTCGCTCTCTCGAGCTCCGCCTGGTGCGACGCCGTCCTGTGGGCACCCAGGGTCTCGAGGTGTGTCTCCAGTTCGCGGGCGACCGAAGCCGCCCGCTCCTCAGCGACACCGGCCAGCCGCTCGAGCTCGGGCAGCCGGTCGGCCTCCTCTTTCTCCTCGGCCCGGGCCGCTTCCATCATCCGCTTGGACTCGTCGAGCCTGGTCGCCCCGGCCGCGCGTGCTCGCAGTTCGGCGAGCTTCGCCTCGGCGGCTTTGAGCCGGTTGCCGGCCGCCTCTCCCTCGAGCATCCTCGGCTCGAGCTGCGAGATGCGCTCCTTCAGGCGGGAGCGACGGGCATCGATCTCGACGCGAGGGTCGGAGCCGGCGCGGACCAGCCCGTCCTCTCGATAGACGCCGGACAGCGTCACGTCTCTACCGATGACCACATGCCCCAGAAGTCGCTGAGCCAGGAGCTCGTACCCCTTTCGGACCATGACCTGATCCATGAGCGAGCCAGGCTCGGAGGCGGCGGCCGCCGACCCCGGGTACAGCACGGTCCGCTGGGGCTCGGATGGCGGCGCTGCAGCCGTCGCGGCGCTTGCGTCCGCAGCGACCAGCGCGTCCACCAGGGGGCCCAGCGCTGCGGACAGGGCGGCCTCGTAGCCGTCAGCGGGTGTGATGACCTCGCCCAGGCGGACCAAGCCCAGAGCGCTGGCCGGGCGAAGAGTGTCAAGACCTTCCAGCTCGGAGCGCAGGCGCCCGACGGCGATCGCAGCGGCTTCAGCGGCGTCCGCCGCCTCCATCTCGATCGCGACCGCTGCCTCGGCGCCCGGGATCTGCTCGGCAGCTGCGGCGAGCGCTGTGTTCCGCGCCACCTGCTCCTCGAGGAACTCGCGCCGCGTGCGGAGGCCGGCGACCGAAGAAGTCGCCGCGGCGACCGCACGCCGTGCGCCTTCGGCCTCGCGACGAGCCTGCTGCACGATTGCCGGGTCGAGCGCAGCCGGGGGTGGAGGAGCTTCAGGCACCGCCTCGAGGGCGGCCCTCGCCTGTTCGAACTCTTGGGCCAGCTGTCCCTGGAGCGCTTCTGCCGCCGCCGAGAGGGTGTGGTGGCTGGCGTCTTCGTGCCGCACGGCGTCGGCCAGGGCTCGCTGCCCGCTGGCGCGCTCCTCGGCCAGCTGCAGCGCGTGCTCCGCGGCGGCCAGCTCGAGACCCAACCGACCAAGCTTGCGCTGCCTGCCAAGGCGCCGGTCCTGGGCGGCCTGAACCTCGGCCCGGGCGGTCTGGAACTCGTCGTCTGCCGCTTTGGCCAGGTCACGCGCCTCAGCCAGCTTGCGCTCCAGAGATTGCGCCTGGCCGGTGGCCCGGCGATGGGCATCACGCGCCTCGCGCCATTCCTCCCACACGATGCTGCCTCGGAGCAGCTCCAGCCTCGCCGCCGCTTCGGCTCCTTCGCGAGCAGCTGCTGCCTGGGCGCGAACTATCTCGAGGCGTGGCTCGATCTCCGACCTGAGATCCTCGAGGCGGAGCAGATTCTGGGCCAGCTCGGTGAGCCGTTGGCCCGCTTCCTGCCGCCGCTGCTTGACGCCACGGACCTGGGCGGCTTCCTCGAGAAGTTGGCGACGCTCGGCGGGCGAGCAAACGACGATGTTCTCGATGTCGTGCTGGTCGATGATCGCGTACGAGTCGAGGGTGAGGCCCGTCGAGGACAGCAGGTGGATCAGGTCGCGGCGGCGCACGCGGCTGCCGTTGAGGA
>JBGQGI010000056.1:0-8024 GCA_041497375.1 Candidatus Dormibacteraceae bacterium
GCCGCCCCGGGGGTAGTCAGGGCGGCGCCTTACGTTCAAGGAGCCGGGAGGCACTCCGGCGGTTCCTCTGTCTGAACAAACGAACGACCGTGTAAAAAGGCTACGGCCCAGCCCCTAAAAACGTGATGATGGTCGAGGTCACCCATGCCAAAAGCCACGATCACGTTTGTCTGCACCGACTGCGGAGGGGAGACACCCCGCTGGGCGGGCCAGTGTCCGCAATGCCAGGCCTGGAACACGCTGCAGGAGTTCCAGGTCCGGAAGGCACCGGGCGGCCGCTCTCGGCAGTCCCTTCCCTCAGCGAGCTCGCGGCCGGTCCCCATGACCGAGCTTGCATCCGAGGCCGCCCCCCGCTTGACGCTAGCCTGGGGAGAGTTCAACCGGGTCCTTGGCGGCGGCATCGTTCCAGGCAGCCTGGTGCTGGTCGGGGGTGAACCCGGCGTCGGCAAATCGACGCTGCTGATGCATGCGGCTCAGCAGGTGGCGGCTCATGGCGGCCAGGTCCTGTATGCCTCCGGGGAGGAGTCCCCACAGCAGATCCGAATGCGGGCGCACCGGCTCGGTGCCATGGATCCGGGAATCCTGCTCTTTGCGGAGAACGACCTCGACGCGATCTGCGAGGCAATCCGGTCGGCGGCGCCGCAGCTGGCAATCGTCGATTCCATCCAGACGGTCACCGACGCCGGCTTCGAGGGCAGCGCGGGCAGCGTCACGCAGGTGCGAGAGTCCGCGGCACGCCTGATGCGCCTCGCCAAGGAGATCGGAGTCCCGATCTTCCTGGTCGGCCACGTCACCAAGGAGGGAGCGATCGCCGGGCCCCGGGTACTTGAGCATATCGTTGACACCGTGCTGTATCTCGAAGGCGACCGGCGGCAGGAGCTGCGTGTTCTGCGCGCCATGAAGAACCGCTTTGGCTCAGCCGAGGAGATCGGCGTCTTCGCCATGGGCGAGGCAGGCCTGGAAGAGGTGCCTGATCCGTCATCCGCACTTCTGAGCCAGGCCACCACGTCGTCGCCGGGGACCGCCATCGTGGTTGCGCTCGAGGGCACGCGGCCATTGCTCATCGAGATTCAGAGTCTGGTCAACGTCAAAGGCGAGAGCACGATCGTTCGCCGCATCGCCAACGGGGTCGACATCAACCGCCTGCACATGCTCATCGCGGTGATCGAGAAGCGAGCAGGCCTCAAGCTCGGATCGTCAGACGTCTTCGTCAACGTCGCCGGCGGCATGCGCATCACTGAGCCTGCCGCCGATCTCGGTCTTGCGCTGTCAATCATCAGCAACGATCTCAACAGGCCCCTGCCGGACGGCCTGGTTGTCATCGGCGAGCTGGGATTGGCAGGCGAGGTGCGCCGCGTGGGCCAGTTGGAGCGCCGCCTGTCGGAGGCGGCCCGGCACGGGTTCTCGCGCGCTTTGATTCCGGCCGGCGTCAAAGCCGTCCGGCCGTCCGGCCTCGAGGTGATCGAGGTTCGGACCTTGGCGGAGGCCAAAGCCGCCGCCTTTTCTTCACCCATTACGTCCGGCAGATTCATAAAGGAGGCCGGAGTCTCGGTCTCCTAGGAGGTTTCCAGTGAAGCGTTCTGAGAAGCTAGCCCGCTGGCTAGGGGCGGCGCTCGGCTTGATCGGCGGTTTTTTGCTTGGCTATTTCTTGGTACGTGGTGGAACCCACTCGTATCCCGGCTACGTAATCATCGGGCTGACCAGCCTGGAAGGTCTGATTTTCGCGTACCTCGGCACCCCGTACGTGCTCGGTGGCTGGCGGGGTTTCAACTTTCGCCTGACCAGCACGCCGCTGCCCGATCTGTTGAGCGGGCTGCTTGGAATGGTGATCGGATTGGTGATCGCATCCCTCATCGGCGTGTTCGTTCGCGACCTGCCGAACGGCGTGCTGGTGTCCGCCATCCTGGCACTACTTTTGGCCGCTCAGGGTGCTTCGGTCGGTCTTACCCGCCGGACCGAGCTGGCGGCGCTCTTTTTCGGCGGCGCGAGCCAGCAGAAGAGCCACCGTCTGAGTGGCGTCCTGCTTGACACCTCGGTCATCATCGACGGCCGAATTCTCGACATCGCAAAGACCGGCTTTGTCGACATGCCGCTGATCATCCTCAGCTCAGTGCTGCGTGAGCTGCAGCAGGTCGCAGATTCGGCAGACGCCACGCGGCGGCGCCGTGGGCGGCGGGGGCTCGAGGTTCTGACCGAGATGCAGAAGGATTCGTCGATACCCCTGGAGGTGGTCGACGATGACGCGACCCCCAGCGTCGAGATCGACGCGCACCTCGTGCGCACCGCTAAGCGCAAGAGTTGGGGAATCATGACCAACGACTTCAATCTCAACCGGATCGCGCGCCTCGAAGGCGTCACCGTTTTGAACCTCAACGAGCTGGCTCATGCGATGCGGCCTGTGGCGATCCCAGGCGAGGAGATAGTTGTGATGGTGGCGCGCGAGGGCAAGGAGCCCGGGCAGGGCGTGGGCAGCCTGGACGACGGCACGATGGTGGTCATCCAGAACGGACGGCGCTTGCTGAACCAGACCATCACCGCGGTCGTCACGTCTGTGATCCAGACCTCTGCAGGCCGGATGATCTTCGCCGAGCCCGCTGTGCTGGACAGCCGCCGCACCAATCCACGCGCGAAGGCGGAAAGTGGGTAGCTCGATTACTGTCGGAGCAATAGTTGCGGCGGCCGGCTCGGGCTCGCGCCTGGGCCGCGGCAGCAAAGCGCTCGTTCGCTTGAACGGCAAGACCACCCTGGCGCGCGCGCTCGAGCTGTTTCTCGCGCTTGACGAGATCGACCGCATCGTCGTCGTCGGCCCACCCAGCCGGCTCGAAAGTGCGGAGCGAGAGGTGGCAGGTTTGCACCCTCGAAAGCCGGTGACGGTGAAGGCGGGCGGCGAAAGCCGGCAAGAGTCGGTGCGCGTAGGGCTGGCCGCGCTCGGCGAGTGCGATTTCGTCCTCGTGCACGATGCTGCACGGCCGCTCGCGACCGCGACATTGGTGCGCCGGGTGCTCGCCGCTGCAGTGGAATCAGGCGCGGCCTTTCCGGCGATCTCGCCTCGAGATGCAGTCAAGCGCGTGGAGGGCAACCGGTTGGTGGAGAGCCTGGACCGATCGCGAATAGTGCTCGCGCAGACCCCACAGGCTTTCGCCTATGAGCTCCTGGCACGGGCACATCGGGAGGCGGCCGACGCCGGACTGGTCGGAGACGATGACGCCCAGCTCGTCGCTGCCACGGGCCACGCGGTGACGGCCGTCGAAGGCGAGCCCGCAAACATCAAGCTGACGACCCCCCAGGACCTCGAGGTGGTCGAGGCGTTGATCAAAGAACACGAAGCCGCGACCACGTGAGGGTCGGCATCGGCTACGACGTTCATCCGCTGCGTCCGGGGCGCGACCTGGTGATCGGAGGCGTTCACATCGACCATCCGCTCGGTCTTGATGGACATTCGGACGCCGACGTGTTGACGCACGCGGTGATCGACTCGCTCCTCGGGGCAGCGGCGCTCGGCGATATCGGACAGCACTTTCCGGCGAGCGACCCTGGTTATCAGGGTGCGTCGAGCCAGGATCTGCTGGCGATGGTGGTGCGCACAATTCGTCAAGCCGGCTATCGCGTGGTCAACGTCGACAGCACAGTGGTCGCGGAGCAGCCGAGGCTGCAGCCACACATCGACGCCATGCGCAAGCAGCTGGCGAAGACCCTCGGTATTGACTCCGGGGCGGTCAGCGTGAAAGCCACATCGCCGGAGGGACTCGGTGCGCTGGGACGCGAAGAGGGAATCGCGGCGCATGCCGTTGCCCTCATCGAGGCAACCGGCTAAAGCTACCCTACGTCGGTGGCTCTAAGGCTTCACAACACGCTCACCGGTACGAAGGATCTCTTCGAGCCGCTCGAGCCGGGACATGTCGGCATGTACACATGCGGGCCGACGGTGTGGAACTTCGCGCACGTCGGCAACCTGCGTGCGTTCCTCTTCTACGACCTTCTGCGCCGCCACCTGCAGGTCGACGGCTACCGATTGACGCACGTGATGAACGTCACCGACATCGACGACAGGATCCTCGACCAGGCCATGCACGCGGGCTCGACGATTGGCGAGTACGTCAGGCCTTATCTGACCGCGTTCTTCGAGGACATGGCGGCGCTGCGTGCGCAGCCGGCCGAGCATTATCCGCGGGCGACCGAGCACATCGGAGATATGGTCGCGATGATCAGCGCGCTGCTGGAGAATGGGCACGCGTACATCGCGGATGGCGATGTGTATTTCAGGATCGCCAGCTTTCCTTCTTATGGCGCGCTGTCGCGTCTCGATCGAACCGGCCTTCGCGCCGGGACCCGAGTATCAACTGACAAGTACGACAAGGAGTCGGTCAGCGACTTTGCGTTGTGGAAGAAGGCGCAGCCAGGCGACGAGCAGCTCGGGGCTGCGTGGGACGCGCCATTCGGGCGCGGCCGGCCGGGCTGGCACATCGAATGCTCGGCCATGAGCAAGCGCTACCTCGGCGACACTTTCGACATCCACTGCGGCGGGATCGACCTCATGTTCCCGCACCACGAGAACGAGATTGCACAGTCCGAGGCGGCGAACCAGAAGCCCTTCGCCCGGGTATGGCTGCACTCGGAGCATCTCGCGGAGGCCAGCGGAGAGAAGATGTCGAAGAGCGCGGGTGGTTTCACCACGTTGCGCGATCTGGTTGCCACCGGACATGACCCGCTGGCGGTTCGCTTCTTTCTGATCGCCAACGCGCACTATCGAGCGCGCATTCGCATCAGTAACGAGGCGCTGCATGCCTCTGCCGAGCAGGTGCGGCGGCTGCGTGACTTCGCCGGCAGGGTCCGGCGATCGAGTACGACATCGATTGAAGACCAGGCTCTCGTGCAGAGGATCGCCGGCGTCCGCGCCGCGTATAAAGAGGCGCTCGATGATGACCTCAACCTGCCCCTGGGCGTCGGCTTGGTGTTCGAGCTGATTCGTGAGGCGAATGCAGCCCTTGACGGCGGCAGGGTTGGCGAGCGCGGCCAGGCAGAGCTGCAAGCCTTGATGGAAGAGGTCGATGCGCACCTCGACGTGATCGGTGCGGACGAGCCGAGCCTGGCGGACGAGGTCGAGCGCCTCATCGCCGAACGCGAGGCGGCACGTGCGGCGCGGGACTTCGCTCGCGCCGACCGGCTTCGCGATGAGCTCCGTGAGCGCGGCATCGCCCTCGAAGATTCAAAGGAGGGAGTGCGATGGAAGCGCATCCGCGTCGGGACAGAGTAAGAAGGCCCGGCGACAAGCCGGACCGCAAAGCTCGGCCGCCCCTCCCCGCCAGTGGGGAGGTGGCCCCTGCTCGCGAAGCGAGCGCGGGCCGTAGGGGGCCGGGAAGTGGTCGCGATCGCGTCCAGGCGGGGGGATCGAACCGTCGGCAGCCGGGCACCTTCCGGCGGGCGCCTTCGGTAGAACGTGAGGTGTCAAAGGCGCCGCTGATCTACGGCCGCAATGCCGTGCTCGAGGCAGCGCGCGCGGGCAGGGTGCTCAAGGTCTTTCAGGCATCCGGTCTCGGCCACGATCCGCGACTGGAGGAGCTCGGCAAGCTGGCGCGAATCGAGGTGGTCGGTCCCGAGCGACTCGACATCATCGCTCCGGGCGTGCACCAGGGTGTGGCGGCCGAGCTCAAGCCACGCCGCCAGTGGACGTTGAAGGAGCTCCTGGCGACAAGCCCGAACCTCCTGATCGCCCTCGATTCAATCATGGACCCGCAAAACCTCGGAGCCATCCTGCGCAGCGCCGAGGTCGCGGGCGCCGATGGCGCGATCCTTCCGGAGCACCGCAGCGCGCCGCTGTCGCCGGCCGCGGTGAAGGCCAGCTCCGGCGCCAGCGAGCTGCTTCGCATCGCGCACGTCTCTGGGATGCCGTCGGCGATTGCCGAGGTCAAGCGATCGAATATCTGGTGCGTCGCCCTCGACCCTCGTGGCGAGGCGTTGGCCTGGGAGTTCGACATGACCCAACCCGTTTGTCTAGTTGTTGGAAGCGAAGGCGAGGGCGTTCACCGGCTGGTCAAGGAACGATGCGATGTTCGCGTGCGCTTGCCGGTGAAGGGCCACATCGCGAGCCTCAACGCATCCGCGGCCGCCGCCGCCCTTCTTTACGAGGTGATGCGTCAGAGACACGAGCGAAAGTGAAAAGAGTCGTCTGTATTCAGTGCGTTTGCTAGCGCGGCAGGGTTGGCCGGGGTTTCCTCGGCCATGACTTTGCCCCTAATTACGCCAAGCATCGCGAGAAGCAATCTCGTCTAAACCAAGGCCCATCCTTATACCGGAGGGAGAGCGCCGGCCCTTCCGAGGCTCACCGCTTCCCTCGTTGTGTTAGTCAGGGCCGGGTGCGCCTGGCGCCGATGAGGGGAACCACCGGGGGTTCCCTCTCATACTTTCGTCATGGCTGACGCCACGGCCGACCTCGCGAAGGCCATCGCCGACATACAGCTCACGCATTCGGGGCGCGAGGTGCTCGACCGCGCCGCGGCGAGCGCCACCGCGCGTGGCGCCACGCAGACCGACCCTGTCGATGTGCTCAAGGCGATTCTCGAGAGCCGCGGAACTCTCGCCGCGCAATCGATTCGGGAGCTCGGCGGGGACCCTGCGAACATCAGCGCGCAGCTGGCGCCGCCGGATGGCTCCGCCGGCCTGCCCATCCGACAGCTGCTGGTCAATGCGAACCGCGAGGCCGGAGTCCTCGGCCACTACCAGGTCGATTCGATCCACCTTCTCCTGGCGATGCTCTACAGCGATACGCCAGTGACCTCGGCCGCGCTCCAGAAGGCGGGCCTGACTCTTTACGACCTGCGCCGCCACATCCAGACCGCGGCCAAGCCCTCGTTCGCCGGCGACCCGCGCTCGGCTAAGCCGCCCGACGCGGCGCTGCGTCGCAAACCGCTCCCACCGCTCCGCGGCGTCGTCACGGTCAGTCCTGTGTTCCTCGGCTTGCTGGCCCTCACGGCCGGCAGCGGCACGCTCATCTGGTTCGATGCGGTGCCGGCTGGCGTCCCGATTCTCACAGTGGTGTTCGTCACTGCGGGTTGGATCACGTCGGTGTGCGTGCACGAGTTCGCTCATGCGCTGGTCGCCTACCTCGGAGGGGACAGGGGCGTGGTCGGGCATGGTTACCTGACGTTGAATCCGCTGCTCTACACGAGCATGTTCCTCAGCGTTGTGATGCCCATCGCATTCTTGCTTCTGGGTGGCATCGCGCTCCCGGGCGCGGCCGTCTACATCAATCGCTCCGCGCTTCGAAGCAAGCTGTGGGATTCCGTGGTGTCGATTGCGGGACCTGGCGGCACCGCGCTGTGCGGTCTGCTGATCGCGATTCCATTTCTCATTCCTGGCCACCTCGACTGGATGAGCTCCCACCTGAGCTTTTTCGGAGCGCTCGCGTTCCTTGGATTCATCGAGGCGTTCGCGTTGCTGTTGAACATGCTGCCGATCCCCGGCCTCGACGGTTTCGGCATCATCAGGCCGTGGCTTCCAGACGCCGCGCAGGATCTCGCGAACACCTTCGGGCAGTCCGCAATCTTCATTGTGTTCATCGTGCTGTGGTTCGTTCCTTCTGTCTCGCAGGCGTTCTTCAATGTCGTGTCGCAGATTTCCGGTGCAGCTGGAATCGACGCTGGCTTGATCGCTCTTGGCTCATCACAAATGCCGCGGCTGCGCTGATGGAACGAGTCGTCGTCGACGGCTACAACGTCATTCACGCCTGGGTGCCGCTCAAGCGGCTGCTCGACGTTTCGCTCGAGGTGGCTCGCGACAAGCTCGTCGAGCGCCTGGCCGTTTACGCGATGGTCACCGGTGCAGACGTGACGGTCGTTTTCGACGCCCACCATTCCGCCGCGCGGATGAACTCCGAAGAGATGGTCGAAGGCGTGAAGGTCGTGTTCACGCGCAAGGGCCATTCGGCCGACCACGTGATCGAGCGAATCGCCTACGCCGCCTCCGAGTCGGGCGACGTCATCACCGTGGCGACATCGGATCGCACCCAGCGGGATCTCGTCCGCGGC
>JBGQGI010000057.1:0-7938 GCA_041497375.1 Candidatus Dormibacteraceae bacterium
CCGCGCACGCCTGGAAAGATTGCTCCAGGAAAGCGCTAGCCTGGCCGGAATTCCCGTGCAGTCGTACGTGAACATGGTCGACACGCAGCCGGCGGCCTTTGACGAGCTGCTCGACCGGGTCACCGTGCAGCACAGCAGCTTCTTCAGGGACGCTGCGCAATTCATCGCGTTCGCCCAGCTCGCGCGCGCTGCAAGCGGCGCACCTCACACGGTGTGGAGTGCGGGTTGCGGGAACGGCCAGGAGCCGTACAGCCTAGCAATGCTCCTCGATGAGGTTGGTTGCAGCAACTGGCATGTGGTTGCCACCGATGTCTCGTTTCACGCTCTGGCCAGAACGGAGAAGGCTGAATACACGGAGCACGAGATCCAGGGTTTGTCCGCCGTGCGCCGCCAGAAATATCTTCGGCCAAAGGGAAGCGGATTTGAGGTCGTGCCGTCGATTCGACGCAACGTCCGTATCGCGCACAACAATCTTGCCCACCCTGACGCTCAAGTGGTCGTCCCTGAGGCGGCCGCGGTATTCTGCCGCAACGTTCTGATGTACTTCGGAAAAGAAGAGTCACAGGCCAGCATTCAGCGCATCGCCCAGCGCATCGCTCCGGGTGGGTATCTGTTCCTGGGCCACTCTGATTCGCCTGGTCCGATGACTCGTCACTTCGAACCCGTGCAGATGGGCGGCGCGCTCTGCTACCGCCGGCTCGGAAGAGTCGCCGCCCCACCTGCGTCTGCCGCGAAACCGCTGCAGGGGGTCACGTATGCGCCTGCAAGCGTTCCTGATCTTCTTACCGTTGGCGACCACGCCGCCGCCAACGGCGACCTTCGCGCCGCCGTCCGGGCATTTCGCCAGGCGACATACCTGGACCCAAACGTGGCGGTAGCGTACTTCCAGCTCGGCGCAGCCCTGGAGCTTGCAGGCGACCGGCGCGAGGCGCGTCGAGCATTCGGAGCCGCAGGACTCGCGATGATGAGGGGCGAAGGCAACGAGGACCTGTCAGGGCTTGGAGGCTATACACGCCGCGACCTGGCACGCGCCATCGCCGCAAAGTTGACGGGCGAGGCAGGGCACTGATGGCCGCCGAAGATATCGTCCTCGTCGACGACGATCGCGTGATCCAGAAGATGGTGGGCGGCTTCCTCGAGCGGTCCGGCTATCGCGTGCGCAGGGCCAGCGATGGGATCGAAGCCCTGCAGATGGTCCACGAACGAGTGCCCGATCTCGTGATCACGGATGTGCGCATGCCGGAGCTCAACGGTATCGAGCTGACGTCGCGCCTCCGCGGCAATCATCGGACCGCAAGCATTCCAATCCTCATGTTCTCCGACCTCGGCGAAGCGCGCGACGCGCTGGCCGGTTACGCGGTTGGCGCCGACGACTACCTGCCGAAGCCTTTCGAGCTCGCAATCCTGGAGGCGAAGGTCGAATCCAGGTGGCGGCGGTCGGCCGGCGCTGCGACCAAAGCCAACCGGGGCAGGGTGATCCTGTTCGCCCACGCCAAGGGCGGAGTCGGCACCACATCGCTCGCAGTCAACACCGCCGTCCTGCTCGCGGCGCAGTCGTCGAGACCGGTAGGGCTGCTCGACCTTGACGTCGAGTTCGGCGACTCGGCTGTTTACCTGAACGTTCATCCGAACCAAACACTCGCCGACCTCAAAGCTGCACCGGGGACGGTGGTCGATGAGGCTCTGTTCGCGGGCTTCATCACGGAGTCCGGAAGCGTCAGGCTGGTGGTGGGTGCCGACCTCCCCGAGCGTGCTGACCTGGTCACCCTGCCGGCCATCCAGCTGGCGATCGACAGACTGAGCCTGACCTGCGGTTACGTCCTGATTGACGCCCCGGCATCGTTCAGCGAGCGCACCTTGACCGCTCTCGACACCAGTGACCTGGTCTGCCTGGTAACGTCCGGTTCGCTTCCTTCGTTGAAGGCAACCCGGGGCTGTCTCGACCTGTTTGAAAAGCTCGGCGTCGCATCAGCCCGCGTCCGCTTGATCCTGAACTACAGCACGACCCATGCCATCGACATCGACACGGCCACCAGTGTCCTCGGCCGCCGGCCCGATTTCGTGGTCCAGCATTCGGACAGTCTCGACCGGGCTGCCAACAGCGGCCGGCCGCTGGTGACGTCGGATCCGAACGACCCGCTGGTCGCAGACCTTCGACAGCTCGCCGAGGCGATGGCGATCACCCGGATCCGCGCGTAGCGTTCCGCTGGGTGGGGGCGTACGTGGGCACGGTGAACCAGAAAGTGCTGCCTTGCCCCAGTGTGGAGTCGACGCCCATCTGGCCGCCCTGGATGGCCACCAGGCCCTTGGCGATAGACAGGCCGAGCCCGGTACCGCCAAACCGCCGAGTCGTCGTTGGGTCCAGCTGCTTGAAACGCTCGAAGACCACGTCCCGGCTGTCGTCAGGCATCCCGATGCCCGTGTCCATGACGCTCACGCGCCAGAAGCCCGACCAGGGCAGGCAATTGATCGTGATGCCACCGCTATCGGTGAACTTGATCGCGTTGCCGACCAGGTTGGTCAGTATCTGTTTCAGGCGTCCCTCGTCTCCCAGCGCCTCCAGCCCGTCATGGATGTCTGCGTGGAGGAAGAGGCCCTTGTGGTCCGCGAGCGTCTTGACGGTGGCGAGCACCGAGGCGATCAGCGCCTTGAGGTCGACACAACCCGTTTTCAGCGTCATCTTTCCGGCCTCGATCTGGGATTCGTCAAGGATGTCGTTGACCAGGCTGAGCAGCACCTGACCGCCGGACTGGACCTCCTGGACGTCACGCCGTTGCTCCTCTTTGAGCTCGCCATCTGCTCCGTCCAGGAGAAGCTCGGTATACCCCAGGATGCCGGCCAAGGGTGTTCGCAGCTCATGGCTGACGTTGGTGATGAAATCGGACTGCTGCCGGTTCACGGCATTGAGCTGCGTGTTCTTCACCGAGATTTCGGTCATCGCGGCTGACAGCTGGTCGTTCTTGCTGGACACATCGACGACCGCGGCCTGCAGCCGTGTCTCGCTGTCGTGGAGCGCAGCCGTCACAGAGTCCTCACGCCGCGCGACGAGGTGCATCTGGTAGTCGTACGCGCGTGCCATGCGGACTATCCCGGTGTCGGCGCTCGACCTGATGATCCCTCTGACCTCAGCCGCAAGCGTCGGAGCCGTGCCGAGGCTTCTCACCTCTTCATTCAGCACTGTGAGATTGCTGTCACGCCAAAGCAGATATGAACGTGTCATCGTCGCGACCGGCAGTCCGTACAGGGCCGCCATGACCCCGAGCCGGCCTATGAAATTCCGCTCCTTCTCGGATGTGGTTTGCCCAGTGATCAGGAACCGTGCGACACTGCGGGTGGCAAGGTTGTGGATGTGGCGGATGGGCTTGGCAAACCGTCGTGAGGCCAGTTCCGACAGTCCGGCAGTTGCTGCGGCGTCGGCAGTCATCCGGGTGGCCTCGGTGGCTCGGGCCGCAAGAGCTCGGCCCAACCTAACCTTCTGATCGGAATCGCCAAAGACAGCGGAGGCCGCACTCGGCGACCTCGACTTAGCGCTCAAAGCGAATGCACCGGCCGGCGGACCTCGTCGGATCTGCAATGAGTTCGACCTTCTGACTACCAGGAAGGCACTCGTTGGCCGATCGCCTCCGACACACGGGCGACGAGGTCAGCAGGAGAGAACGGTTTGGTGAGGTAGTAGTCAGCTCCGGCGAGGATGCCGGCGTCGATATCCGACTGCTGATCGCTCGAGGTGAGCACCATCACCTGGGTCCCGCGCAGCTCGGGATCGGCACGGATGGACTTGAGGACCTCAAGACCAGATCGCTTCGGCATGTTGAGGTCAAGGAGGACGAGAGCGGGCTTTCGCTCCTTGATCAAGGCCCAGGCCTCCTCGCCGTCGCACGCCTCGATCACTTGGTAGATGGGCGAGTCGATCGTCGCGTGGACGAGATTGCGCAGGTTGGGCTCGTCATCGACGATCACGATCGTCTGCCGCTTGTGGATCCCGCTTCGCGTGGTGAGGCTCACCGAGGAACCTGTGGCGTTCTGAAATACGTCAAGCACATACACCAGTGATACGCCAGACGACTTCGTAAGTCGACCTGGGAAGTCAGGTCATGTACCCATCAGAATCGATGGGTTGCGATCTTGGCGTTACGCTTCGAGCGCCACCTGCCGGCGGGGCTAGCTGAGGAAAAGTCCCAGGTGTTGCTGGAACATGTCGGGGTGGGCCTTGAGCATTCTCAGAACGGTCTCGCCACTGAACTGTCGAGCGTCATATGCGCAGAGGGTGACCAGCGGGAATCGTCTTGCCATCCGATCGTAAGCCTCCTCGTAAGCCATCATCTCGGATTCCGAAGGAAACATGTGGCGCTCGCAAGCCATGTCTCCGGCAACGCGCAGCATGGATGGGCGGGTGACAAGAGCCTTCGCAAACAGCTGCTCCCATTTGCCGATGACCTCTGCAGCGTTGGCGCCCGGCCAATCGAGAACCACCAGCTGGCCGCTCTGCGTGGCTTTTTCGAAATCGATTCCTTCGTCGGCGATGGCCCTGGTGTAGCGGACTAGCACTTCACCCGACGCTGCGAGAAAGCAAGTCTGCCCTGCACGCAAGCCGTCGGCGAGAAAAGGAACAGTGAGCCTGAGTGCGCCGGCATCGGAGCTGTAGATCGGAGCGTAGTGGCCCCGAAGGGGAATCGACACCCCGGCGAGACCCAGAACGGAAACCGGGACGGTCTTGCGGTCGCCACTGGCTTCTCCCAGGAAGCGCTCGAGCTCGGTGCGTTCAAACCGACGTTCACGGCGGCGGCCTACCCGCCGCGCGGGCAACAGGCCGGAATCGCTCCAGCGGCGGATCGAAGCCTCGCTCACCCGGAGCAGCCGAGCTGCCTCCCTAGTGTTCAGCAAACTACTACTTACCTGGACTGTGCTCATGCCAATTTGCAGTATTGCACAGCATCTGCATAGTAATCTGGACGGAATCTTCTATCCCTTGGCCCTCGAGGAGTTAGTTGAGCGAACTCAACAAAGTCACCCGTGTCCTGATCGTGCAGGATCACCCGCTGCTCGCCACGGCCCTCGCCAGGATCCTCGAGAGCGAGGACGATCTGACGGTGTCCGGCGTTGCCCGCAGGGGTGACGAGGCCGCCGCACTTGCCGCTCGGGACAGACCTTCGGTGGTCCTGATGGATTTCCGGCTTCCCGACTCGAGCGGGCCGGCCGTGGCTGCCAAGATCAAGCTTGCGGTCCCGAGCGCCGCCATCGTCTTCCACAGCGCCGATGAGACAGAGATTTCCCTCCTTGATGCGATCGACGCGGGCGCGATCGCCTACCTCACCAAGGCGGCGACCGCCGACCAGATCGTCGAGGCAGTCCGCAAGGCCGCCGTCGGTGAGGTCTTGATTCCGGTTGAGCTCTTCGCCAAGGCCATTGCACGCCAGCACAAGGTGGTGAACGACGCGCAGGCCCGACGCAACCTGAGCGCTCAATTCACACGGCGCGAGCTGGAAGTCCTCTGGTTGCTCGCCGAGGGCAACGATACCGCGGGCTTGGCCGCCCGACTGAACATCGCCCCGCACACCGTGGAGTGGCACGTCCGCCACGTGATCGAAAAGCTTGGCGTGCACTCCAAGCTCCAGGCGGTCATCGCCGCCGTCCGACTGGGATTGATCGAAATCTAATTTCGCCACCCGACAACCAGGTCCCTCACGTGCCCTAGGGATAGAGGGCACACGTCCAGTGTCAGCGGATGGCGACTTCCGAGCCCCTTGCGCGTAGAACCTTGGACATGGGACTGGCGGGCGTTGTTTTTGCCCTGTTTACAGCCGGCTACATCATCGGAGTGTGGACTGCATGCCTTGTGCTCAGGCAGCCACAGCGCGTGTACGAAGATGGCATGCCGGTAGCACTCGCGACTGCCCGCGCGATGGTTGTTCGCGCCGTTGGGGCTGAGAGGCGGCTCTGAGCCGCGTGAAGCCCACCCCAGTCCGGCTGAAGGTCGTCCACTCGAGCTTGCCGGCCACCCCACAGGCGCAAGTCACAGGCAGCACTCCAGTCGCCGAGCCCGAGGACGACCAGGTCGTCTCGCTCCACAGCCGAGCGCTCCGCACTCCGCTGGACAGCATGGTGGTCTTCGCAGATCTGGTCGCCTCTGACGACGTCACCGAGGAGCAGCGCCAGCTCTACGCCACCAGACTGCGCCGGGAAAGCCGCCGGCTGTCAGGCCTGATCAACAATGCTCTCGAGCTACAGCGCCTCGAGGCGGGGCGTCGAGACCTGGACCTCGCTCCGGTCGACGTTGGCTCTCTCATGCGCCGCGCCGCTCTCGCGGCAGGCGAAGACGAGCGCCATCCGATCCGTGTGCAAGCGCCAGACCGCCTTCCTCTTGTTTGGGCGGACGCCGAGGCGATCCTCGGGGTCCTGGCCAACTTCCTGGACAACTCCCGCCGCTTCTCGCTTGGCGGCGGTGCGATCACGATGGAAGCTCGCGCTGCTGGCGATATGGTCGAGGTATCGATCCGCGATCGCGGCATCGGGCTTGAGCCCGCTGAGCTGCCAAAGGTTTTCCGCAAGTTCTACCGGGCCGAAAACGGCCTCCGCATGCGAGGTCCTGGCGCAGGTCTTGGGCTGGCCATCAACCGTCGCATCGTCGAATCACATGGTGGACAGGTCGCGGCGACCTCAGGAGGCCCCGGGAAAGGCGCGCTTTTCCAATTCACGCTCCCTGTCGCACGAGACTTGACGAAGTCTGATTACGTCCTGATCGTCGACCCTGACGCGACATTCGCCCGGCTGCTGAAAGCGGAGCTTGCCAGTGTTGGCCTGGACACGCTTCGAGCCTCCGATGCCGAAACAGCGCGGCAGATGCTCATGGACACATCGCCGCGCGCGATAGTCCTCGATCTCAGGCTTGCCGAGATCCCCGGACAGGGTTTGCTCTCAGGCCTGCAAGAAGCTCCTGGCAAACGCCCTCATCTCGTCGTGCTCGCCTCCAACGATGTCCTCGACGCGGAGCTGGCCGCACTCGAAGAGCAGGGCGTGATGGCGGTGCTGCCGAAGGAGGCGGGCGCCCCACAAGCCGCCGCCGCCCTCATCGCCGAGGCGTTGACGCGATGACCGCGTTTAGACACCGCACGCCGCCAGTGCTGCAGATCCTTCGGACCGTGCTCATCGCCGACGACGAGCCGAGCATGCGGCTCCTGGTTCACGCCACCATCGAGTCGGACGACTACGACGTTGTGGAGGCTGCCGACGGCGCGGAAGCCTGGGCCATGGTCCAGAAGCACAAGCCCTCGCTGGTCCTGCTCGACGTTCAGATGCCCGAACGCACCGGCATCGAGGTACTGCGTTCGATCAAGGCGGATCCGAGCCTCAACGCCACCAGGGTGATCCTATTGACCTCCAAGGCGCAGGAGAGCGAGGTCGAGGCCGGCTTGATCGCGGGAGCCGATTTCTATCTGACCAAGCCTTTCTCTCCGTTGGACCTCTTGACCCGGGTAGAAGAAGCGCTCCAGCTCTAATGGTGGACCGCCATCGCGAGGGGGAGATCAGGCCTGATGGTCGAGGCTGGTCCCTGCGCAATTACATTGCGCTCTTCATGGTCGTGCTGCTCGCCGTGGCGGCGGTGGCGGCGTTCTCAGTCCGATACATGTCCGAGCAGGACGCGCGGCAAGCCGCCCGGGCAGACGCCAACTTCGCCGCCGCAAAAGCGGCGGCGCTGCTCAAGTCAGGTTTTGATCAGATCAGCGACCTGTCAATACCACTTAGCCATGATCCCGGCATCCGCGAGCTGTTCGCCGACCCGACGAAATGCACGATCGGGTACGCGCCGCTGGGCGCGTTTACGTCGGGCCGCCTCGATCTCGCGAGGCTCGATGGCTCAGTCGTGTGTTCCTCGAGCAAGGGCCCTGCGGCCGGTGGCGTGGCGCCGTACATCGGTCAGAGCTGGCTGGCAGCGACAGC
>JBGQGI010000058.1:0-7928 GCA_041497375.1 Candidatus Dormibacteraceae bacterium
CACCAGCGGCACGATCACGGTCACCACCACAGCGACCTCGCTCACCGTCGAGCTGAAGATCACTGGACTTCAAGCATCTTCGATACACGTCTCGCATATCCACATCGGCAGCTGCTCGGCACGCGGTGGGATCTTGCGCGCGCTCAACCCGGTGATCGCAGACAGCCAGGGGGGCGCGGATACCAAAACGACTGTGAACCTGAAATATCCGCCGGCGAGCGGAAGCCTGTACGTCGTCGTCCACGTCGGTCCCGACATGGTGGGCACGAACTCGAAGTACCTCCTCTGCGGGAACCTGTTCAAGTAGGGACTCCATGACCACGGGCCCGGGCCGCTCCGGCGAGGCGGAGGGGGAGGAAGGCGCGGGGGAGATTCTCGAGCTCCCCGCCGCTTCCAGCAGCACGGCGATAGCCATTGACGAGCTGGAGCTGGTTTACGCCTTCATCTACGCGCGGGTCGGCAACCGTCCCGACGCCGAAGACCTCACCCAGCAGGTGGCCATGAAAGCGATCCCGCGGCTGCGACAGGGGGCGCCCGCAAGCGCCATCAGGGGCTACCTCTTCGCCACGGCGCGGTCGGTCCTCGGTGGGTTCTGGAGTACCCGGCTGGGGCTGAATGAGTCGGAGCTGCACGAGGACCTCGCGATGGCGATCCCCGCCGGGCCTCCTTCCGAGGAGCCGGCGGAGAGAGCACGCCGGGTACTGGAAGGCCTTTCCGACAACTACCGCCGCGTGCTCGAGCTGCGTTTCCTGCACGGGTATTCCCTCAAAGAAGTGGCAGCGGAGATGCGTTCCACGGTCGGCGCGGTGAAGGTGATGCAGCTGCGCGCACTGCGCGCCGCGGCGAAGGTGCGCCTCGATGGGTGAAGGACCGGAGAATCGAGTCGAGCGGATCGTCGGCGACCTCCTTCGCGGCCGGCGCCTGCGGCTGCGCGGAGGGGATGCAGACGAGAAGGAAGCGATCACGGCCGCCGCCCGATTGGTCGCCGCGGGCCAGGGCGTGCAACGCATGCATCCCGCGTTTCGCAAGCGGATGGCCCAGGCCCTCGAGACCGCTCCGCGTGGCGGCTGGCTCACGCGCCGCGCCGCGTTGGTCGCCGGCCTGGGGGTCGCGACCGGAGCCGTCGCCGGCGGAGTTCTCGGCAGGGCCATGGAGCCGAATCCGTCGAGCTACGTCCGCTCCGCGCGCCATGTCAGCCCGAAAAATGGCACGTGGTTGGACGTTGGAGCTCTGGCCGACTTTGTTGACGGCCAAGGGAAGCGGGTCACTGCCGGCGCCGTTGGCGCGTTTCTCTTCCGTCGCGGTGACACGGTGAAGGCCGTGTCTTCGATCTGTTCGGATCTTCCTTGCGAGCTGTCGTGGAACAGCGGCAACGGCGTGCTGGATTGTCCGTGCCATCCGGCCTCTTTCAAACCGGATGGGACGCCCACGAACACGGCCTATTCGTTGCCGTCGCTGGACCTGGTCAGCGTCAGGGTCACGGGCGCCGGGAGAGTGGAGGTACTCGGCACGTGACGGTCAGGGAGCACAGGCTGCGCCAGCTCGCGCTCGATCGATGCTTGCAGCTGCTCGAAGAGGCCCAGGTGACCGGGCGATCTCGGGTCGATGGGCCGCTGGGTACCTCGCTTCGCAGCCACCTCGAGCGGGCGGGCGTGATCGCCGACCACCGCCTGGAGGGAAGGCGCATCGATCGAGTGCTGGATGACATCTTCGCCCTGCAGGCACAGCTACTCGGGCAGGGCCCAGAGGACCGCCGCCAGCGCACCGGGACGTAGCCTGCTGCCGCGACGCGTTCGACTTTGGGACGCCGCTATCATTGGCAGCCGTTGTGACAACTTCCTTTAGCAGCTCGGCCTCGTTTCTGATGACCTCCGAATCGGTCACGGAAGGTCACCCCGACAAGGTTTGCGACCAGGTCTCCGATGCGGTCCTCGACGGCATGCTGGCGCAGGACCCGGACGCCCGCGTCGCCTGTGAGACAGCGATCACCAAGGGACTTTGCGTGGTGATCGGAGAGGTGACCACGCATGCGGAGCTCGACATCCAGCGGACGATCCGCGACACGATCCGCGACATCGGCTACAACTCAGAAGAGATCGGGTTCGACGCGGACCACGCGCTGATCCAGGTCTATCTCAAAGAGCAGTCGCCTGATATCGCAGCCAGCGTGAATCACTCGCTGGAGGAACGGGAAGGCACTCTCGAGGACGACGCGTTCGAGCTGCAGGGCGCAGGCGACCAGGGCATGATGATCGGCTTCGCCTGCCGCGAGACGCCGGAGCTGATGCCGCTGACCATCTCGTTGGCGCACCGGCTGGCGAAGCGACTCGCGCACACTCGAAAGGACGGCAGCCTTCCCTTCTTGAGGCCGGACGGCAAGACCCAGGTGACTGTCGAATACGATCATGGCGTCCCCAAACGAATCGAGGCGATCGTCATCTCCACGCATCACGCGCCCGGGGTCAGCCAGAAGGAGATCGCGGACGGCGTTCATTCGCTGGTGATCGACCCCGTGCTCAAGGGGCTCGTGGTCGACAAGAACACCAAGATCATGGTCAACCCGAGCGGCCAGTTCATCCTCGGCGGGCCGGCCGCGGACGCCGGCCTCACGGGGCGCAAGATCATCGTGGATACCTACGGCGGCGTGGCTCGGCACGGTGGCGGCGCTTTCAGCGGCAAGGACCCAAGCAAGGTCGATCGCTCTGCCGCGTATGCGGCGCGGCACGTGGCCAAGAACATCGTCGCCGCAGGCTTCGCGGATCGGTGCGAGGTCCAGGTCTCCTACGCAATCGGGCGGGCTCACCCCACCTCGATCGCGGTGGAGGCGTTCGGCACGTCGACAGTCTCAGAGGATGAGCTGCTCGAACTGGTGCGCAGACACTTCGACCTGCGGCCCGGGGCGATCATCGCGAACATGAAGCTGAAGCGCACGATCTACAAGCCCACTGCGGCGTATGGCCACTTCGGCCGCGACGACCTCGGCGTGGCCTGGGAGCTCACTGACAAGGCTGAGGCGATGCGCGCCGACGCTCCGGTGCGCACGCGCGCTCACAACTAGCCGACCTGCTGCTCGGCGAGTCGAGGGCAAGGTCGATGAGCGGTGCTGATCAGTCCTGTGGCTGAGCCCTTCGCGCTTCGAGTTCACGACACGCTGTCGAGGCGCAAGGTCCGCTTGCGTCCCTCGACCAAGAAGGGAAAGCCGCAGCTCAGCCTCTATGTATGCGGGGTCACTCCTTATGACTCGGGCCACATGGGCCATGCCTTCACCTTCTGCATGTTCGACATCCTGGTTCGCTTTGCGGAGGCGAGTGGAGTGCGCGTGCGTTACGTGCAGAACGTCACCGACGTGGACGATCCGCTTTTCGAGCGGGCGCGGCGCGATGGGGTCGATTGGAGGCTGCTCGCCGACCGAGAGACCAAGGTCCACATCCGCGACATGACGGTGCTCGGGTGGCGGCCGCCCGATTTCATGCCGAAGGTTTCGGAAGAGATCGAACGTATCCTCGCGGCTGCGTCAAAGCTCTACCGCACCAAGCATGCGTACAAGACCGATGCGCTGTATTTCGATGTCGGCACGTACCGGCGTTTCGGTGGCCTCTCGCATCGCAGCCGGCAGTCGATGCTGCGAAAGCTGCGCGATGAGGGCTTGCTGGGCACGGTCGGACCTGATGCCAAGCGAGATCTCCTCGATTTTCCGTTGTGGCGTGGCTCGCGGCCGGATGAGCCGGCATGGCCGTCGGCATTCGGGCCAGGGCGACCGGGTTGGCACATCGAGTGCTCGGCGATGGCCATGCGCTATCTCGGTGAGCAGATCGATATCCACGGTGGCGGTCGCGACCTGGCGTTCAGCCATCACGAGTCTGAGCGTGCCCAGTCCGAGTCCTTAACCGGCAAGGTTCCCTTCGCTCGGGCCTGGATGCACACTGGCATGGTCCGGTACGAGGGCCGGAAGATGAGCAAGTCGCTGGGCAACCTGGTGCACGTGAGCCAGGCGTTGCAGCGAGCGCCCGCGGCCGCGGTGCGCCTCTACCTGGCCTCGCATCGTTACGGGAGCGACTGGGATTTCAGCTGGTCGGGGCTGGCGCGAGCCGCCCGGCTGGTCGAACGTGCGCGCGCCTTGTTGGCGGCGGATGCTCGGGGGGCGGGCGAGCGTCCATCCGCGGTGGTGGTGGGGGCGGGCCCAGCACTCCGTGTGCCCCCGCGGGCTGGGAAGGCGCTGGTGAAGGAGTTCAACGCTGCACTCGACGACGATCTCGATACGCCTCGGGCGATCCGGGCCCTCAGGCGTGCGGTACGAGACCGCGACGCGGCGGCGGCGAAGTGGATGCTCGGGATTCTGGTCGGCGGCGCCTCTCTGACCTAGCCTGGGCCTAGGCGACCTCGAGCGGTGCGCCGCAGTTGGGGCACTCCATCCCCGCGTCGACCTGGACCAGCGTCTCGCACACCGGGCACAGGATGTCCGCCGCGGCAGGGCGCTCGTCCTCCGCAGCTTCGGCGTCCATTGCAGCCGGCACCTCGCTCAAATCAAGGGCCGGCGAGCCGCAGTTGAGGCATATGTAGCCGGGCTGCGAGATCCGATGGTCCTGGTAATCGCCGCCCGAGTCGATGTCCACCTCTGCGAACAGCGCGCGAAACAACCGGCCGCCGCAGCGATGCGAGCAGACGAGGAGCATTACTGCAGCTTACGGAAGGCCGCTGTCAGGCGATCCGGCGTCGCAGCGTCCCAATCCCCGCGAAGATCACCAGCACACAGAAACCGGCGACGATGCCGGCATCCAGCTGCAGCGACGGCCACGTCAGGTCGGCGCCCTTGAGCATCACGTCGCGCAGTCCGTTGACAGCGTAGGTCAGAGGCAGCACGTCCGAGACGTACTGGAGCGACTGCGGCTCCGTCGAAATGGGGAAGAGGATGCCGCACAGCAGCACCTGCGGAACTATCACCAGGGGTATGAACTGCACCGCTTGGAATTCGGTGCGCGCGAACATGCTCAGAAAGATGCCGAGGTTGACGGCGCTGATCGCCATGAGCACCTCGAATCCGAAGATCAGGAGCACGTTGCCCTCGTTGTGGACCTTGAGGACGTAAAGCGAAAAGAGCAGCACCTCCACGGCTTGAACAAGGGCGAGGATGGTGAAGCCGAGCATGTAGCCGACAACGATCTCGCCCCGGCGCAGCGGGCTCGCCATCAACCGCTCGAGCGTCCCCTGCGAGCGCTCGCGTAGGAACGACACGATGGTGACCACGAATACGAGAAAGAACAGGATCAAGCCGATGAAGGCGGCTCCGAAGTAATCGAGCTGATCGAGATTTGGGCCGCCGTGCAGGTAGGTGATGTGCGGTTGGAACCGAATCGCCGATGAGGCGAGAGACGCGAGGGCGTCCTGCATGGCCTGCAGCACCGGGGCCTGCGCGCCCGGTTGTGAGCCCTCGAGATGGATCTCCGGCGCGATGGTGCTCTGCTGTGCGAGCTGGCTGAAAGCGGGCGGAAAGACGATGTAGGCGACCAGAGATCCGTCCTTGAGCTTGGCGTCGCCATCCGCCGCGTTGATGGTGACGGCGTGGATCTTGCTCGACTTCTCGAGCGCGCTCGCGACGGTTGCGCCGGCCGGTCCCTGGTCCTGGTTGGCGACGCCGACGTCAGGCGCTGAAGTGCCGCCCCGGATCAGGTATCCGAGCAGCGAGAGAATCACCAAGGGGGCGACAAACAGGAGTGCCAGCGTTCGGCGGTCGTGGCGGAACTGATGAAGCAGGCGGCGGGTGATGGCGGCGACGCGGTGGCCGCTCATTCGGAGGTCCTCCCCGAGAGCTTGAGGAAGGCTTCTTCGAGGTTGTTGGTGCCCGCGGCAGCGCGCACCTCGTTCGGCGATCCTTCGGCCAGCAGCTTTCCAAACCGAATCAGGCCAAGCCGCTGGCAGCGCTCGGCTTCGTCCATGACGTGGCTGGAGACGAGGATCGTCGTGCCGGCGGCGGCCATCTCACGGAAGTGCTCCCAGAACTGCACGCGCAGCTGGGGGTCCACACCAACCGTGGGTTCGTCGAGAAGTAAAAGGCGCGGGCGGTGCACTAGCGCGCAGGCCAGCGAGCATCGCTGCCGCATCCCGCCGCTGAGCGTCGCGACGACCGACTTGCGCCGCTGCTCGAGCTCGACCACTCGCAGCACCTCGTCCACGTTGCCGTCGGCTCCGCTGATGGCGGCGAAGAAGCGGAGGTTCTCCTCCACCGAAATGTCTGGATAGAGGGCCGCCGCCTGGGTCATGTAACCGACGCTGCTGAGGATGTTCAAATCAGGCATCCGGTGGCCGAGGACGGCGACGGTTCCCGAGTCAGGCGCGATCAGGCCGACGACAGCGCGGATCAGCGTGGTTTTGCCTGATCCGTTTGGCCCGAGAAGGCCGTAGATCTCGCCTTGCCTCACGCGAAGAGTGATGCCGTCGAGCGCCCGCAGGGTCCCGAACGACTTGACGACGTTGTCGACATCAACCGCGAACGCCTCGCTCATCGCGTCTCCTCCACATCCGGTCGCATCGACCGCAGCCAGCTCTCGGCCAGCTCGGTCACCGCCTGCTCACCGTCGATATCGATACCAAGCACACGCTCCACGACGGGCCTGGTCAGCACGTGAATGAAAATCGGTCCGACGAACGACTGCAGCGCCAGCAGGGGAGACATCGGGCGCAGCCGCCCCGACATCATCTGCGCAAGCACGTAGGCGCCGACCGAGCCGACGATGGTCCGCAGCGCCTCTCGCACCGACTCTTCCGCGTCTGGAGCCAGCGAGCTCACCTCGAAGAACGCTGCCCGCAGCAAGCCGAGGCGTGCTTTGCCGGACCCATACACGGTGCCGTAGACGGTGCGCGCGATCTCGGGCATCACGACCTCTGGAGGCTCGTCCTTCATCTCGATTGCCAGGCGGCTCACCGGTTCCAGCGGCGAATACGTTCGGATGAGGCTCGTGAATATCGCCGGCTTGCCCGGGAACAGGCGGTAGAGCGTTGCCCGTGAGACCCCGGCCCGAGTCGCCAGGTCGTCCATGGAAAGGGCGGCCAGCCCGCGCGCGCCAACCAGGTCGAAGGCTGCCTCCAGTATTCGCTCTCGCGCACCCGGCTCTGGCTGCACGGCCAAGGCTTCGAGCAAGGCGCCACGGGACTCGAAAGCGCGGTAGAAGCTCGTTCGAGACACCCCTGCCGCTTCGGCGAACTGCGCCACGGTTGGTTTTTCTCCCGTGGCAAGCACGCCGGCCGCCTTCTTGAGGATGCGGTAACGGGTCCGCGTCGCCACCGGGACGACACTAGACGAGACATCGTGTCTCGTCAAGTAGCGATTCTTAACCACCGGCCTTCGCAGGGGTGGACCTCCGCGACTACTTTTTCGCGATGGTGAGGATGCTGGCGGTAGGCGCCGCCATTGCTCTCCTGGCCTGCACTCCCCCGGGACCGACCACCCCCGCTCACCAGGCAGCGAGCCTGAACCGCCGCGATGCCGAGCAGCTGATGCTCAGGGCCGACGACGCCAGGCGGCTCGCATTCGAGTTTCCTGGCACCACCAAGCTGTCGGAGGCATTCGGGCGTTCCGCACTGGAGAGGCTTCAAGCCCAATCGCAAAGCCTCGCACTGCGAGGCATGCGCGAGGAGGAGCGCAGCTCGTCGCGCGACATCGTCTTCTGGGATCCGGTTGCGTATGAGGCCGTGCTGCAGGTGGTCGCCGAGCGCCGCCTTGTTTCGCCCGACCAGCCGAGCCCGTTTTGGTCGGCAACTGTTCGCCAGTGGTGGGCTCGCCTGCAATACGTTGCCGGCAGCTGGAAGGTGGTCGAGGCGGAGGATCTCCCGCCGGACCGGTGGCGGTCTTAACCGGCTGGGTTTTGTTTGAGCCGGATGGTCCGTAGCTTCGCGGCATGCGGCGACTCTCGGCGGCGATTCTTGTCGTGATC
>JBGQGI010000059.1:0-7922 GCA_041497375.1 Candidatus Dormibacteraceae bacterium
CTCGGCGGTGTCGCCGTGGCGCAGCTCGATCATGTCGTACGGAACGCCGAGAGTGTCGGCGACGATCTGCGGAAACGTGGTGTCGTGCCCCTGCCCATGCGAGTGGGTGCCGACGTAGACGGTGACGGAGCCGGTCGGAAATACGCGCACCTGAGCGCTCTCCACGAGCGCCAGGCCGCCGGTCGCGGGAGCGGTGGCGGCGCTCGGGCCGAACCCGCAGATCTCGATCCAGCTCGAGACGCCGATCCCGAGGTACTTGCCCTTCTTTCTCCCTTCTTCCTGCTGCTTTCGGAGCTTGTCGTAGCCGGCGATCTCGAGAGCCTTGTCCATCGCCCTCTCGTATTCGCCCGAGTCGTAGACGAGCCCGAAGTGGCTCGTGTGCGGGAATGCGGTGATGAAGTTCTTGCGGCGGATGGCCACCGGGTCCATCTTCAAGGCGTCCGCGAGCAGGTCGATCATTCGCTCGCAGAGATGGGTCGCCTCCGGGCGTCCCGCGCCGCGGTAGGGGTCGGTCGGCACCTTGTTGGTCAGGACTCCGACGGTTCGCGCGGAGACATGCTTCCAGTTGTAAGCGCCCGTTGAAAGGAGGCAGGCGACGGCCTGGAAGGCGCCGAAAGTGCCGACGTAGGCGCCGATGTCGAGATACTGGGTGACCTTCAGTGCAACGAGTGTTCCGTCCTTCTTGGCGCCGGCTTCGACGTCGAAGTACTGCCCGCGGCCGTGGGTGGTGGTCTGGATGGACTCGGTGCGGGTCTCGATCCACTTGACCGGGCGACCGCTCAACTTGGCGGCAGCCGGGACGAGGTAGTCCTCCGAGTAAGGGCTGATCTTGGCGCCGAAGCCGCCGCCTACGTCCGGAGAGACCACGCGCATGCGCGTTTCCGGAATCCCAAGGGCGCCGGCCAGGAACAGCCGGATGAAGTGCGGGTTCTGGCTCGACATCCAGATCGTCATGGTCTGGTCCGGCGCCGAGTACTCTGCGAGGACTCCCCGCGGCTCCATCGGCGTCGGCGCCAGGCGCTGCTGAAGGATTCGCTGCTTGACGACGACATCCGCCTCCTTCATCACGCTGTCGTCCTCGGGGATGTAGGTGAGGTCCCAGCCGAGGTTGTCGGGAGCGCCGGTGTGAGCCTTGGGAGAGCCGGCCTGGAGAGCCTTCTCCAGGTCCATCACGGCGGGCAGTACCTCGTACTCGACGTCGATGAGGTTCGCCGCGTCCAGCGACTGGTCCTTGGTCTCGGTGAGCACCACCGCCACGGGTTCGCCCTGGTAGGCGACCTCCTTGTCGGCGATCGGGAATCGTGGCGGAATCTGCTTTTTCTCAGCCACGAACGCCGGCGCAGCCGGCATGGTGCCGGCGATCACCTTCGCGATGTCCTTGTGCGTGTAAACAGCGACCACTCCGGGCGCCTTGCTCGCCGCCGAGATGTCGATGCTCTTGATGCGTGCGTGGGCGTAAGGGCTGCGGACGACGGTGAGGAAGACGGTTCCGGGGCGCGTGAAGTCGTCGATGTAGCGGCCCTGGCCGCTGACCAGCCGCGGGTCCTCGCGGCGGTGGATCTTGGCTCCGATCATCGTTGTTATCGCCATGGCCCTAGCTCCTCCGGGCGGCGGCAGAGTGCTCGCCGGCTTTGGACGCCGAACCGTTCATCGCCTTGGCGGCGGACTGAACTGACTTGACGATGTTGACGTAGCCGGTGCACCGGCACAAGTTGCCTTCCAGGCCCTTGCGGATCTCGTCTTCGGACGGATTGGGATTCTGGTCGAGGAGATAGGCGGCCGCCATGATCATCCCGGGAGTGCAGTAGCCGCACTGCAGGCCGTGCTCGTCCCAGAACGCTTGCTGCAGTGGATGCAGGTTGCCGTCCTTGGCCATGCCTTCGATCGTGGTCACCTGCTTGCCCTCGGCCTGAACCGCGAACATCGTGCAGCTCTTTACGGCCTTGCCGTCGACGAGGATTGTGCATGCGCCGCACTGGCTGGTATCGCACCCGACGTGAGTGCCGGTAAGTCCGACGACGTCGCGGAGATAGTGCACGAGCAGGAGTCTTGGCTCGACCTCATGCTCGCGTCGTTGGCCGTTGACGGTGGTCGCGACCTTGTGCTTCATACGACTCCTCCCTAACAGCGGTGGCGGCGCTCGAACGCCGCAAAACTTGTCACAAAATCGGGCAGTGGGTGGCCGGCGCTGTCGCGGTTTTCGGACGCTCGGGGGTCGCGGAACTCATATTCTCGCGCACCGGCCGAGGGCGAACCCCTCTATTGCGCTACTTTTAGCGGCGAAATGCAACTAGAAAATTCGTTCACGGTCGGCGCGCCTCCGGAGCGCGTCTTCGCATACCTGCTCGACGTCAACAAGATTGTCGGCTGCGTCCCCGGCGCGGAGCTGTCCGAAGTCGTCGACCCGACCACCTTCAAGGGTAAGGTCAAAATCAAGGTCGGGCCGATCACCGTCGCCTACAGCGGAACCGCGCGAATCGTGGGCCGGGACGATGCCAACCATGGGGCCACGCTCGAGGCTGAAGGCCGCGAGACGACGGGGCCTGGCTCGGCCCGCGCCAGTGCGCGGATGACCGTCGAGTCGGATGGCTCGGGTTCGGTCGTCAAGATCGTCACCGACTACAACGTCGCCGGCCGGGTCGCCCAGTTCGGCCGAGGTGTCATGGAGGACGTCTCGCGCCGCATCGTCAACGACATGGCGGCCTGCATCAAAGCCAACGTCGAGGCCGCGGAGCCGGGCGCAGGCGGCGGTGGCGGCGGTGGCGAGACGGCCTCGGCTTCGGGACCAGGCGCAGCCCCGGTCGCAGCTCCTGCACAGGCAGTGGCGAAGCCGGTCAACGCCTTCGGCCTACTGTTCTCGGTCCTGTGGGCTCGGATACGGAGACTCTTCGGAGCGAAGCCCTAACCCGACCAGCCGCAACATGATTGCCAGCGCGGCAGGGTTGGCCGGGGTCCCCCCGGCCATGACTTTGTCTCTGCCACTCCAAACGTGGCGCGGAGAAACAATTCGTAGATAAAGCCAATCCCGGGAGGGAGAGCAGAGCCTGCGGCGAAGCCGCACGCGCGATGAGGGGAACCGACTGGTTCCCTCTCATATTTTTAGCCCAAGTACAGCGCCAGCATGTGCGCCCGGTTGACCCACATGATGGGCTGCGACCAGCTCTTGCCGGCCACTCCGATGATCGTGACCGTCACGTCCACCAGTGCGAAGAACGGGTTCTTCAGAAGCACCTCGGCGTGCATCTTGGGTTCCAGCGCTTTGGCAAACTCAGCCGCGCCGGCCACCATGAAGCTGCCGGCCTGGACCATCGCGTACCGCCGCGTCACCTCCATCTGGTCGGGCGGTGGCGGCTCTGGCTCTATGGTCCGAATCCCTCCGATCAGGGCCTTGCTGAACAAGCCTTCGGGCACGCCGTTGAGGGCGACGGCACCTGGAAGCAGTGGCTCGGCGCTGACATTCCTGAGGTGAAAGTACGGCTCGGGGTCGTTGATGGTCTCGCGCAGGCGGACCCGCATCTGGATCTCGCCCGTGAGGCGCTGATACGAGGTCAGGACCTCGACCCTGGTCCAGGCAACGGTTTGGGGGAGCACTCCGCTGGTTTGAGGCATCGCGAGGGAGGATAACTCTCCGACTGCCAGAATTGGCGCGATGGAGCTCGAAATGGCCCGCCGCCGCATCCTCGAGCGCGCCGACCTGAACGCCTTCATCTCGGTGTCATCGGGGGAGGGCAGCGGCACCGTGGTCGCCGTCAAGGACCTCGTCGACGTGGCGGGCATGGTGACAACGGGGGGCGGCATCGTCCTTCCAAACGAGCCGGCCGGACAGGATGCGCCGGTGATTCGCCGCCTGCGACAAGAAGGGTGCGTCGTCGTCGGCAAAGCCAACCTTCATGAGTTCGCCTACGGCGTGACCAGCGTCAATCCGCACTACGGCGCTGTGCGCAATCCACACGACCTCGAGCGTGTGGCCGGCGGCTCATCGGGCGGGTCGGCGGTGGCTGTGGCTGCCGGCATGTGCGACTGGGCGGTCGGCAGCGACACGGGCGGTTCCATCCGGATCCCGGCATCGTTCTGTGGAGTCGTCGGTTTCAAACCAGCGCTCGGCAGCATCGATATCACGGGTGTCATCCCTCTCAGCCCGTCGCTTGACACGCTCGGCCCGCTTGCCTCCGACGTGATGGCTGCAGCGCGCGCCTATTCGATGATGTCTGGCGAGGCCATGCCGCATGAGCCGACCCGGCAGCCAAGGCTTGCGGTGCCCAAGGGTTGGGTGGCCGACCTGGATGAGGAAACCGCGCGCGCCTGGCGCCTGGTTTCCGCCGGGCTTCCCGAGGTGGAGTTCATCAAGCGGGAGCCGCTTTACAGATTCAGCCTGACCGTGCTCCAGGTCGAAGCGAGCACATATCATCGCCAGTGGGCTGCCCAATGGCCCGAGAAGTACGGCGCCGACGTGCTCGGCCACATCCGGCGAGGCCTGGAGATCCTTGCCGTCGACTACGCTGAAGCGCTGGCGGCACTCCGCGAGCTGCGAGCCAGGGCGATCCATGCAATGGACGGCATCGACGCCCTGGTATTGCCCGCTACCGCCATCGTCGCGCCTCCGATCAGCGCCTCGATCGAGGTGCGCGAGCCGATCACGCGCTATACGCGTCCCTTCAACGCCACTGGCCAGCCAGTGGTCTCGCTACCTGCGCCGGTGAGCGGCATGCCGGTCGGAATCCAGGTGGTAGGCCGGACGAACAGTGGCGCGATCGGAGCCGCCGCGTGGCTGGAGCAGCAGTGGAAGGAATTGAGCGGGTGAAGTCGAAAGAGCTCTTTCCGCCAGTGTTCAGCCGGCACGCGCTCGCTTATCAAAGCCGCCTCGAGGACATCATGTCCCGGGGCGAGTCGGCGGGAAGGATGCGTGCCCTCGAGGCCGTCGATGCGCAGCCCGGGATGCGGATCCTCGATCTCGCGTGTGGGCCGGGCACTCTCAGCCGGCGCCTCGCAGCGGCCGTGTCGCCGCATGGAGAGGTGACCGGTGTCGACCTGGCGCCCGGGATGATCAAGCTGGCGCAAGCCATGCGCCTCCCATCGACGCGCTTTGAGCTGATGGATATCGAGCACCTCGCGTTCGATGATGGTTCTTTCGACGCCGTGATTTGCGGTCACGGGTTCCAGTACGCATCTGATCTCCCGCGGGCCTTGAGCGAAGCACGGCGGGTCTTGCGCCCGCACGGCAGGCTGGCGGCGAGCGTCCCGCTCAGCAGCCGCACCGAGGCAGTCTGGGCCCAGCTCGACTCCGTGATGGAGCGATGGCTGCCGCCGGCGCCGGAGGCGGTCGACCAGGCGCCCACGCATGCGACGGTCCAGGACGCAGGCGCTTTCCGGCAGGCGGCGCTGGACGCGGGTTTCAAGTCTGCGACGGTCGAGCTCATTGAAGAAGAGGTGCAGTGGGAGTCGGCGGACCAGATCGTGACCGGCTTCATGAGCTGGGTGGATTGCGCGGCGCGTATTGAAGGAATAGATGAAATTCGCCGTCAAGCCATGATGGATGACGCCGTCATGACATTGCGCCAAGACCATCCCGGCCGGATCGTTACCAAAGGAAGGAACCATGTGCTGCTTGCCAGTGCCTGATGCAATCGAAAGGGCCAATTCGTAGGGCCAGGCCGGCTCGGTGGTCCACTTCAAGCGCGGCCCTGCTGGCCGGCCTGTTGCTCGGCTGCACATCTCAGTCACCCGCCGCAACCGTCACAGCCTCGCCTGGCGAGTCTCCGGCGCCAAGCCCGATCGCGAGTCCGATCGTTCTCGGTCCGCCGCAGTACCGCGCGCTGTGGGTGGACGCGTTTCACGACGGGATGAAGTCGCCCTTACAGGTGGAGAAGCTGGTCGCAGACGCGCACCGCGGAAACCTGAACGCCCTGATCGTGCAGGTCCGCAAGCGTGGCGACGCGTACTTCAACCAGGCCGACGAGCCCAGAGCCACCGACATCCAGGGCCCGCCGGAATTCGACCCGCTCGCGTATGTCATCCAGCTGGCGCACGCATCAACGCCGCGCATCGAGGTGCATGCCTGGCTCAACACCTTCTTCACCGGTGCTTCCGGCTATGTGTACTCGCACTACAACAAGCAGTGGGGCAATCTCTCCAACACCGGAACCAAGAGTGGCTTTTTGGATCCGGGCGTGCCCGATGTGCTCGCTTATACACACAAGATCTTCATGGACGTCGCGAAGAACTACGACGTCGACGGGTTGCACATGGACTACGTCCGGTATCCCGGACCCGAATGGGGATACAACCCGCAAGCGGTGGCGCTTTACATGCAGCAGACGGGCGCGACGACGACACCAGCGCCTGAGGACGAGGCCTGGAAGGCGTGGCGCCGTGGGCGTGTGACAGCTTTCGTCCGCGACCTTCATGCCGACCTCAAGCGCCAGAAGCCGAACGTGAGGCTGAGCGGCGCCCTGATTGCGTTCGGAGGGGGGCCGGCCTCGGCGGCGGACTGGCCGCTGACGTCGGCGTTTGGTTCGGTCTTCCAGGATTGGTACGGGTGGCTCGCGAATCGATATATCGACTTCGGCGTGCCCATGAATTACGACAGTGAATGGGACAGTCTCGAGCAGGCGTGGTTCGTACGCTGGCTCGACTTCGAGAAGAACTCAGGCTTCGGTAACCGCATCCTGACCGGAGTCGGCGGCTTCATGAACTATCCCGAGGACACCCTCACACAGATCCGCCGGGCACTTGCGCCGAACGCGCAGGGAAACCGGCTGCTCGGGATTGCCATCTATTCATATGGCTCGACGTCTGTCTATGGAAATGCCGACTACTACAACAGCGCCGACCAGGCTGCCGGTCTACCGCGCCAGCCTTACTACGCGGGCATCAGCCACCGTGAATCTCCGACTACTCGAGGACGCATCTTCAACAGCGCCTTCATGAATCAGCTGAGAGGGCCAGACATCTATTGGGACGTCGAACGAGGCTGGGTGGAGACCAAGGGCGTCTTCACGCTCCCGGCCGCGGTGCCCGTGCTTCCCGCGTGAGCCGTTAACGATGCCGAGGGCGAGCAGGATGCTGCGGCTGGTCGCGTTTGCCGTGCCCGCCGGCCTGGCGATGGCGGCGGTTCAGCCGGTCCTCGGCGCAGCCGCGGGAGCGGTCGGATTCCGTTGGGCGATGACGCTGACGGCTCCCGCCGTAGGTGGCGCGGCGCTCATCTTCGGCATCGGCCGGCTGCTGGATCGCAGCGACGTGGTCCAGCCGCCGTGGTATTGCGCCTGGTTGTTGCTGCCAGGCTCGTTCCTGCTCGCGGGCGCGGCAGCAATGTGCATCTTCGGCGCGCTGGTCGAGTTTCCCGGCATCCCACCGACGTTGTGGACGCTGCTGGCGATCGGGTCACTGTGCTGGGCCACGGCGATAGTGGTGGTCCGCCGCACATCGCACTAGAAAGTATGAGAAAGAACCAGTCGGTTCTTTCTCATCGAGCGGGCGGCTCGTCGGTCAGGAAAGCCAGGTGGAGGTGGCCGGTGGCGGAGCTTCCGTCAGCCGGCGCCTGGTGCCAGGCGCCGCTGAATCTCGCGCTCTCTGCCAGCAAGTAATCGCCGAGCGACTCGAGGTCGAAAGACTGGGCGGCGTTTCCGCCGCCCGTTGACGCGCTCAGCTACGCGAGCTTGATGCGGTTTGCCCGAGGACCCTTCTGGCTGGCCTCGATCTCGAAGGTGACACGCTCGCCGCCGGCGAGCGAGTCGAAGTTCACGCTCGAGTCGAGTCCTGTACGGTGAAAGAAGTACTCCCGCCCGTCCTCCGCGGCGATAAAGCCGAAACCGCGGTCGGAAACCAGCTTCTTGATGGTGCCTGTCGGCATCTCCTACTCCCTCTGACTCTTCTCGAAAGTAATGGTCACGAACGCACCGGTCCCTTCGAGAAGAACGACGACC
>JBGQGI010000060.1:0-7898 GCA_041497375.1 Candidatus Dormibacteraceae bacterium
AGAGACCGGCGACACGACTCAGATGGGGTACGAGTACTACCCGCAAGCAATCGGCGGCGCGATCAGGCGCGCCTGGAAGAGCGCCGGCGGAATCCCGATACGCGTCACCGAGAACGGGATCGCCACCTCGGTCGACGAGAAGCGCATCGCATACACCGACTCCGCGCTACGCGAGGTGCAGGCATGCATGGCGGAAGGCATCGACGTGCGCAGCTACCTGCACTGGTCGCTGCTCGACAACTTCGAGTGGGCGTTCGGCTACGGGCCCACCTTCGGCCTGGTGGCGGTGGATCGGCATTCGTTCACGAGGTATCCGAAGCCGAGCGCGGCATGGCTCGGCGCCGTGGCTCGTGGGCGTGCGCTCCCGGAGCGGGCGACCGCATGACCCTCTCCGCTGACGGGCCTGGAGTAAGTGCCCCCCTCCGGCGGGCTGCGCCCGCCACCTCCCCACGCCTGCGGCGCGGGGAGGAGATTCGACATACGGCTAGCGCCGCTTCGGGGTCTGCGTGATCTGACGGATCGCCGCCGGGTCGGCCTTGGGCTGCCGGGACTCCGTCAAGAGGCCGTTCTTCTCCTGCTCGATGTCGGTGAGCTGCGTGTAGCAGAACCCCTCGACCGGTCCCGGCCCCATCAACGCCGCCACCATCTCCCCGTACTTCGTGACCAGGGCCTCCGGCCCCGCGGCCTCGTTCCAGCCAAAGCCGCCTGAGCCGGAGAGCGCAATCCCGCCAAACTCGCTGACGACGATCGGCTCACCGTGGTACGCGTGGCCCGGCAGGTAGATCGGATGCTCACGGCCCTCGGGCGCGAGCGCGGACTCGACTGTCCGAAAGCGCTCGGCCAGCTCTTGGGCGGGACCGTAGTCGTGCAGCGTGCAGAGGTCGCTCGTGGCGTGCTCCCAACCATCGTTCGACATGACGGGCCGCGTGCCGTCCAGCGCGTGAGTGAGCTCGTAGAGGTGGTCCAGGAAAGCCGGCGGGACCTGCCCGAGGCCGAAGCTCTCGTTCATCGGAACCCACGCGACTATCGATGGATGGTGGCGATCGCGAAGGACCGCTTCTCGCCACTCGGCGGTCAACCGGCGTTCCGCCTCCGGCGATCGCTCGTGGAAATCGGCCATCTCCGCCCAGACCAGGAATCCGAGCGTGTCAGCCCAGTAAAGCCACCGTGGGTCCTCCACCTTCTGATGCTTGCGGGCCCCGTTGAACCCCATCGTCTTGGCGAGCTCGATGTCACGCCGCAGCTCCGCGTCGGTGCCGGCCGTCAGCAAACCACCGGGAAAGTAGCCCTGGTCGAGCACCAGGCGCTGCACGTAAGGCGCTCCGTTCAACCGGAGCTGTCCATCCTTCGTCTCGACTTTGCGCAACCCGAAATAGGTCACCACGCGGTCGGTGCCGTCGAGCATGCTGACGTCGACCTCGTAGAGATGCGGCGCCTCTGGGCTCCAAGGCATGACGCGGTCGAGGGCAATGCGCCCCTTGTCGGAGCCTCGCCATCGCCCGACCGCGTCTCCCTCCAACGTGACCACCGCATCGACGCCGCCGTCGGCGACCACCTCGATATCGACGGCCGAAGCATCGAGGTCCGGCCGCAGCACGAGGTTGGTGATCGAACGCTCGGGCATCGGCTCGAGCCACACCGTCTGCCAGATCCCGCTCGTCGGCGTGTAGAAGATCTCTTCGGAGGTCTGTTTCCAGTACTGCTTGCCGCGCGGGATCGTCAGATCCGCAAGCGGGTCTTCGGCGCGAACGACCACGACGTTGTCGGGCCGTCCGGCGAAACGGCTGATGTCGGCGGAGAAGGGCGTGTGGCCTCCCTCATGCGTCCCGACCTCCTCGCCGTTGACCCAGACGGTGGCGCGATAGTCGACCGCGCCGAAATGCATCAGGAGGCGCGCGGAGTCGGGCGTGTCAAAGCGCCGGCGGTACCACAAGACGTCGCCGGGCACGCGCAGTCCAAGGCCTGACAGCTCGGACTGCGGACAGAACGGAACCACGATGCGCCGGTCGAAATTCCTGGCGTCCCCGGCTCCGAAATCCCACTCGCCATTGAGGTTCACCCAGTCACGCCGCCTGAAGCTCGGGCGGGGATATTCGGGCCTCGGAAGTCCGCGCATATCCATCATTCTTATGCGGAGGACAGAATGCGCCCGCCTCTGGAATCAGCGTGGGGCCTGGGGGCCGTGCTTCGCGGCGTTGTCGCCGACTTGCAGCACGCCTCCAAAGCGGACATCGTCTCGATCTTTCTGTACGAGGAGTCGACCCACACCTATTACGCACCATTTGCCACGGGCCAGCCGCAGGAGAGCCTGCTCGACTCGCTGACCGACATGCGCGAGCAGCTCGCGCGCTACTCGAGCGACATGAGGCAGGGCAAGGTGCCCGACGACCTGGCCGTCCACCACTACGGCTCGACCGTGTGGCTGACGGTGACGCGACAGAGGCTCGTGGCGCGGGATGCGCCGGCCGAGATCGACAGCACGTTCATCAGGCGCTACCAGGTCCAGGCGACGATTGGGTTCCCTCTGCTGGCCGGCGACCATCTTCTCGGCCTGATATATCTGAACTACAGGGGTCGTGACCAGGCGCCTGACGGAGCGAAGCTGGCCGAGCTCGAGCGGCGCGCAGCGAGCGCGGCGGCAGCGGTGGCCGCGGTGCTGGCAGCGGCCGAGCGTTCGGCGTTGGACGGCGTCGGCAGGCTCGCAGCGTTGCTGACCGCGCCCGCCGGCGCCGAGCGGACCGACATCAAAGAGCTCAGGCGCCTGCTTTCGATAGCGCTCGCGGAGCTGCTGCTCGCCAGCGAGCTCGATGGCGCAGCCATCTACCAGTTCGCGTCGCAGCGGACGAGCCTCGAGCTCGTGACCGCGCACGCGCCGGTGGCCGCGCCGCCGAGGATCGAGCGCGCCGATCCCACAGCGCCGTGGCCCTCGGTGCTGACCGGCGCGGTCGCGTCGTCGATTGCGACCGCGGACCTGCATCCCGTGGCCACGTACGCGCTGGGCACCGAGCAGGAGCCGCACGGCTATCTCGTGGTGCTGAGCCGCGACCGGCTCGCCACAGTGCGCCGTGCTCCGGCCACCGATCTGCTGCTCAAGGCCGGCGCTGAGCTGATCGGCAGCTCGCTGGCGAGCCAGCGGCTGATCGCGGAGCTCGAGAACAGCAACCGCCTCCTCGGCGCCCTGGGGAACATGACCACGGCCATGCTCAAACCGGGTGGCTCTCGCCAGGAGGTGCTCGAGGCTGTGGCCGCGCATCTCACCGACGCTGCGGTGCCGGAGTTCGACTTTCATTTCGCCAGCGTCTACCTGCTCGAGGAGCGGGTAGACGAACAAATGGTGGTGAGCAAAGCGGCGGGCGCAGCGACCACGGCCGCCGTCGACTCAGCAGAGACCTCGAAGGTGGGCGTGCGTCGCGCGCGAGTGCCGCGGTGGATCCTCGAGGAGGAGCGCCAGCTGGCGCCAGGTGACGTGCTCGTGCACGTGGCGCGGACCTGGCAGGTGGCGGTGGTTGGTCCGCAGCCGCTGGGTGGCAAGATCGACCGGGCCGATGTTGTCGCCGGCACACTCCCCGCACATGCAGCGTGGGCTGACGTGCCCGTTGTTCGGAGCGATGGCACTGTGCTGACTCACGTCGCTGCCTGCCTCATCGGCCCGGGCGTTGACACCCGGGTTGGGCCGGCGACCGAGCCGCCCTTCACGCTCGCGGGCGAGGTGTTCGAGAAGAGCGGGCACGGCGACCTGATCAGGATCTTCTTGCCGTTTGGCTCGGACCTCAACCACCGCGCCACGGGGGTCCTGGAGGTCGGGTATCACCGCACGCACGACCGCAGGCCTGACTGGGGTCAGATCGAAGCGCTGCGCGCGGCGGCCGCGCAGGTGGCGGTGGCGGTCGAGACGGCACGCCTGTACGAGGAGGCGCGGCGCCATGGCGATGAGCTCGAGCTGAGCGCGGACGTCAGCCGTGCCATCGCGTCATCGATCGACCTCGATCAAACGCTCCGCCTGGTCGCACAGGGTCTGGTGCGCCTGGTCGATGCGTCGCTCTGTCAGATCGCCCTTTACGAAGAGGATCGCGAGGGGTGGTTCGGCGCGGCCGCGTCGGACCAGGAGGAGCTGTGGCGGCGTCAGCACGGTGAGCGCTCCGAGCCCTCATTCCTGTTCGACGTGCTGGACCGGGGCGAGCCGCTCGTGGTCGAGGACACCAGCGCGAGCGACCGTGTCAACGCCGCGTATGTCAAGGCGTTCGGGGTGCGCTCGCTGCTGGCACTCCCGCTGATTGCCGACGGACAGCCGATCGGCGCGGCGGTGCTCGCCGAGAGGGACCACCTGCGCACGTTTACACCTGAGGAGGTGGAGCGGGTGCAGGGGCTCGCCCTCGGTGCTGCCGTGGCGATCAAGAACGCGCGCTTGCATGCGCTCGCCGAAGAGGAGCGGCACCTGCAGAAGGATTTCGTGCTCGTCGGTTTTGGGCAGTGGGGTCAGAAGGCGTACCAGCACCTCCAGACGTTGAAGCAGTTCTTCAACTTCCGCATCCACGTGGTCGAGCAGGATTTGCCTGGCGCTCGCGAGCGCCTCGCGGCGCGCGAAGAGGAGGTCCGCACGCATGGCGACGCCTTTTATTGGGATGGCGCCGCCTTGCCCGCGCACGAACAGCTGCAGCGCGAGCTCGAGTCCAGCTCGTACGTCATCACCTACATCGCGACGCCGGCCTCGACGCATCTGCCCACGCTGGCGCTTTATTACGACATCAGCGACGTGGTGCTGATCGAAAAGCCGCTGGGCGCGCCGCCCGAGGAGTACCGCGAGTTCCTCGACCACGCACCCGGCGGGGTCGAGATCGTGGCTGCGGACCACTACTACTTCAAGCTCGAGGTGCGGCTGCTGCAGCTGTTGCTCACCGAGGAGCGCACGCTGCGCGATTTCCTCGACAACGTGGAGGAGATCCGGATCGAGATCCTGGAGGAGCAGCCGCTGGCCGGGGCTGCGGCCGACATCGGCGTGATCGCCGACCTGATACCTCACGCGTTCGCGATCATCTCGCTGCTCACGCCGATCGACCGGATCCACCTCGATGCGGAGAGGCCGTTGTCGGTGGGCCGGCATGAGGGGCTCACCGGACAGCGCGAGAGCTATGCCCGCGTGACTGCGAGGTTCCAGAACCGGGGGCGGTCGGTGAGGTTGATCATCGATGTGGGCAAGGGTGCGGAGAACGCCAAGTGGATCAAGTTGAGCGGGGAGCGGCGCGCCGGGGGGCGCAGCCCGAGCTACAAGTTCGACTTTGGGCGGGGCGAGGCGATCGACGGGACGCAGGCGACGGTGCGGGCCGCGGTGCGCAGGATTCGCGAGCCGGGGGTGCCGGACAACGCACACCTCAACATGCTCCGGCACGTGATTGAAAAGAGGCACCCTGCGGTAGGGATCCTGTCGATCCGCGAAGCCATTCGCGCCAACCAGAGGGTGCGGGAGCTGGAGGGGATGGCGGTGGACCTTCTGGCACGGGGCGAGGTCACGAGCTACGCGATCGGCACGCGTCCGGCGTTCGACACGGCCGCGAAGCAATCGGTGACCAGCGCGACGACCGGCGCGTCAATGACGGACGGCGCCACGCACTGACGCCGCAGCAGCCGATCCAACGCGCGATTCTCAAGCAGGACGCCTACTTCGCCGCGTCCGGCCTCGACGGCTCCATGCGGCCCGACAGCATCGACGGACACGGACTGTGGTTCTCCGACACTCGGTTTCTGTCGGAGTACAGGCTGCTCCTCGATGGTCGCGAGCCGGACCTGGTCGACTTGCGGACGGAAGCAGGTTGGATGTCCTTCGAGCTGGCAATCGGCTCGCTGACGGTGCGGCGCGACCGTTTCATCGATCGCGGGCTGCACGAGCGCATCTCGATCGCCAATTCAGGCGCCAGCCCAGTTGAGGCCGACCTCGAGCTGGTATTCGCCGCCGACTTTGCCGCCATGCTGGCCGTCCGGGGCATCGTGGATCTGCCCCACTCACCGGTACCCGCGACCAAGACGTCCTACGGTCTGCTGATAGGGCCTGAAGAAGGCCGCGAACGATCCACCCACATCGCACTCGCGCCCGGCGGCACAAAGCACCGGCTACTGCTCGAGCCGGGCGAGAACTTCCAGCTCGACGTCGATGTCGTGGTGCGCCCTGGCCCCGCCCCCGGTAGCGGGAGGGTCAACTTCCACACCGGCCTTGACCGCGCGGTGACTGCTTACCGGGCCTGGGCATCGGACTGTGCGCTGTTTCACACTGACAACCCGGCGCTCAACGAGCTCCTCGACCAGAGTCGCGACGACCTGCGGATGCTCGTCGAACGCCATCCCACGGGCCTCTATCCGATTGCGGGCGTGCCGTGGTTTGCGGTGCCCTTCGGGCGGGATGGGCTCATCACAGCGCTTCAGATGCTGCCCACCAACCCAGAGATCGCAGGTGGCGTCCTTCGCTACCTCGCTGCGCACCAGGGACAGCGCATCGACAGGGAACGCGAGGAGGAGCCGGGCAAGATCCTCCATGAGGTCCGGTCCGGCGAGGCCGTCGAGCACGGGCTCTGGCCTGACATCCTCTACGGGACCATCGACGCGACACCGCTCTTCCTTTGCGTCCTGTCCGAAGCTTTTGACTGGACTGGCGATGCCGACATGGTGGACGAGCTGTGGCCGGCCGCCGAGGCAGCGCTTGGCTGGTGCGAGAAGTTTGGCGACCGGGATGGCGACGGCTACATCGAATATCCCGGGGGGCGCGCTCGCAACCAGGGGTGGAAGGACTCGGACGACTCGCTGAATCACGTCGACGGTTCGGTTGCCCCGCACCCCATCGCGCTCTGCGAGGTCCAGGGCTACCTCTATCGCGGCCTGCTCGGGATGGCACGCAAACGGCCCGATCTGAAGGCCAGAGCCGCCCAGCTGCGACGGCGGTTCGCACGTGATTTCTGGGTCGCGCGAGACGCCTATGTGGCCCACGCCCTGGATGGCGCGAAAAGACCAGTCGAGGAGATCACCTCCAATCCCGGTCATTGCCTGTGGGCGGGGATCCTCCCGAGGAGGCGAGCGGCCGCGGTCGCTGCGCGGATGCTTTCGCCTGAGCTCTTCTCCGGCTGGGGAGTTCGGACACTCTCCACCCGTGAGGTCGCCTACGACGCGTGCAGCTACCACAACGGCTCTGTGTGGCCGCACGACAGCGCGATGGCGGCCGCCGGTCTGAGGCGTTCAGGCTTCCCGAAGGAGGCTGAGCAGATCGCTCGCGCGGTCCTCCAGGCCGGGATGGCGTTTCCTGAACGCCGGCTGCCAGAGCTTTGGTGTGGAACCGACCGCGATTCGGACTCCCCACCTGAGAGCTACCGAAACAGCTGCAGCCCTCAGGCGTGGGCGGCCGGCTCCGCGTTCCAGCTCATTACCACGCTGCTCGGGCTCGAGGCCGACGCCGGCCGTGGGCGCCTGCGGATCGCACCCGTCGACACACCACTGTGGGGGCGGCTGGAGGTGACCGGCCTACATTTCGCTGGGCATCGGATCGACTTCTCGGTCGAAGGCACGAGCGTGAAATTGGGCACCGTGCCCCGCGGTATCAAAGTCGACACCGCGGCACGTTGACTCACCAGTCCGACGACTGTCGGTTTTATCGCTTGTCGAGAGTTGCCGGAGGCCGCATAGTATCTGGGACATGACCGACATCAAATCGGCCAAGCTGTTCCAGGGCTTGCCCGACGGGGAGATCAAGAAGATCGAGCGCCAGCTGAAGGCCGTTCAGCATCCTGCCGGCCACGACATAGTGATGAGGGGAGATGGCGGAGTCGGTTTCATGATCATCACGGACGGCACCGTAACCGTCACCACGGTCCAGGGGAAGAAGCGAAAGCTCGGGCCTGGGGATTCCTTCGGCGAGATGG
>JBGQGI010000061.1:0-7854 GCA_041497375.1 Candidatus Dormibacteraceae bacterium
TCGCGAAGGAGCCGGTTGAGCTCGTTCGGCGGAATCTTGATACGCCGCTGTCCCACCACATCCAGGGCAATGGGCAGAAGCGCCCCGATCCCCTCCCTGGTCTTGGCGGAAACCGGGACGATCGGGGCGTAAGGCGCGAACTTGAAATCCTTGAGTAGCTCCTTTTGCCAGTAAGCGGCTTTGCGCAGCGCCGGCTCGACCAGGTCGACCTTGTTGACCACGATGACCAACCCCTTCCCCGCCTCGAGCGCGTAACCGGCCACGTGCTGGTCCTGCGCAAGCACTCCGGTTGAAGCATCGATCACCAGCAACACCACGTCGGCGCGCTCCATCGCGTTGATCCCGCGCATCAGGCTGTAGCGCTCAAGCCGGTCGCGGGCCGCGGACTTCCTCCTGATCCCTGCGGTATCGACCAGCACCACCGGGATGTTGTCGAAGATGAGCTCGGTATCGACCGGATCGCGTGTGGTTCCGGGGACCGAGCTCACGAGAGCGCGCTCATCGCCCAGCAGTGCATTGAGCAGAGAAGACTTGCCGACATTCGGCCGGCCCATGATCGCGAGCCGGTCGGCCTTCGAATCGCCGGGCGCCTCCTCTTCGGCCGGCGGCAACAGCTCGAGCACTCGATCGAGGAAGTCACCGATCCCAAGACCGTGCTGCGCCGAGACGAGATAGGGCGAATCAAAGCCCAGCTCGAGCATCTCGTGCGCAAATCCACGCTCGCTGTGCGAGTCCGCTTTGTTGGCCGCGATCAGCACCCGCCGACCCGACCGGCGCAGCAGGGTCGCTATCTCGCGATCGACAGGGGTCAGGCCCTGCCTGACGTCCAGCAGGAGAACGATCACATGAGCCTGATCGATGGCGACCTTCGTCTGCGCCTCGATAGCCGCACGGGACTCGTCCTGGGCGTTGTCCAGGTCCAGGCCTGCTGTGTCGACGACGGTGAACTCGCGCCCGCTCCAGTCAGCGACGCCGTAGAGGCGGTCGCGCGTCAGACCTGATTGTGGGTCGACGATCGCCTTACGCCAGCCGAGAATCCGGTTGAAAAGCGTCGACTTCCCAACATTGGGACGGCCGACGATTGCGACGATTGGACGAGCCACAGCGTCAATTAGACGGGGTTGGGGCCCTCAGCCACAGGATCGCGGCTGCTATCGCACATACGATCGCCCCGAAACCGAGGGCGGCGACGGGGCTGGCGAACGTCCATAGAGCGCCGGCGATCACGCTGGCGGCGAGGTCGGCTCCCCCATTGATGCCGTTGAGAAAGCCGAAAGCCGTGCCCAACCGCCGCTCCTCCACCAGGGAGCTCGTCAAAGAGCCCTCGACCCCGCTGACGACAGGATTCTGAGCGCCCACAAGGAGGGCCATCAGAGCCAAGGCAAGCCACCCGTGGCCGAATATGCCCACAACGCACGCGGCCGCAAAGGTGAGGTAGGCGGCGGCGAGCACGGGTGCCTTTCCTACCTTGTCTGCGAGCCAACCCGCGGGAAACGAAACGGCTGCGCCAACTGCGTTGTGCCCGAGGTAGAAACCAACCGCTGCGGCCAGCGCCGCCATGGCGCTCAGCTCCGGCTGCATGAGCTGCGCTGCCCGCAATGTGAAGAACGCAGTGGCGAAGTTGCCGACGCCAAAGATGGCGACCGGGGCCATCAGCCGCCAAAAGCCAGTCGGCATCGGAACCTTCAAGGAAACCGGTTGGTTGCGCTCCCGCCTCGGATCCCGCGTGATCAGTGCGAACAGGATTACGCAGAGAATGCCGGGCACCAGGGCAACCGCAAAGATCGTCCTGAAACCATGCCCGGTCGATAGCAGAAGGAATGCAAGAGCGGGCCCGATGAGCGCGCCCGCCGTATCCAGCGCTTCGTGGAACCCGAACGCTTTGCCGAGATCGCTCTTCTCGACCGAGCCTGCGAGCATTGCCGACCGAATCGGCTGTCGCAATCCGCGGCCCATCCAGGCGAGGGAACGCGCGACGATGATCTGCGGCCAAGTGGACACAGCGACAAGGAGCCCGAGGCCGAGAACAGTAGTGCCGTATCCACCCACGGCCAGCCTCTTTCGCCAGCCGACGCGGTCGCTGTACCAGCCGCTCCACAGCTTGACCAGTGCGGACGATCCGTCCCCAATTCCCTCGACGAGACCGACGGCGAGGACTGGCGCACCCAGGCCGGCCGTTATGAACAGCGGCAGAACCGCAAACACCATCTCGTAGTTCGCGTCGGCCGCGAGGTCGGCGATGCCGATGCCGATGACGTTGCGGTTCAGCCACTTGACGCCCGAGCGTGACCGAGCGTTGGCAGCCGCGGTCAGACGACCTCTAGTGGCTCTAGGTGAAATGGCCCGCCGTCAGCGTCCGCCATGAAGGCGTTGGCATCGACCGGCTTCCCTTGGTGAATTGCAACAATCAGGTAGACGTAACCCGCCCATGCGCGTTCGGTGTCGAAGCGCGAGGCCTGCGCCGGGTGGTCCGGATGCGTGTGGTAGTAGCCGACGATGTCGAGGCCTGCCGTGTCTGCCTCGCGCTGGATGCGAATGTGGTCGCGCGGGTCGATCTCGTAGCGATCCTTGGATCGCTCGACGATGATGTTCCGGGCTCGCTTGGCTTCCGTCGCCCTCCCCTCCCCACTCGGCCCGACCAGCACCCCGCAGATTTCGCTCGGATAGCCCTCGGCGCCGTGCTCCTGGATCGCTTCGAAAGCGGAGCGGCTGATCTTCACACTTTCACGCCGTACAGCCCGGTCGAGATGTAGCGATCTCCAGAATCGGGAAACACGGTGACGATCACGCCAGTCTCAATCTTCGCGGCGAGACGCCGCGCGGCCCAGAGGGCAGCGCCGCTCGAGTGGCCGACCAGCAGCCCCTCGGATCGCGCGGCGTGTCGCGCCAGGTCATACGCGGGCTCGGTGGGGCATCCCCACACCTCGTCGGCCAGGCTGGGATCCCAGATCTTCGGCACGATCGAAGTCGGTATGTGCTTCAAGCCCTCGAGACCATGGAACGAATCCTCCGGCTGCAACGCAATCGTGTAGATCGATGGGTCGTGCTCCTTGAGGCGTCGCGACGTGCCGACAAAAGTGCCGGTCGTGCCGAGGCCCGCCACGAAATGCGTGATGCGCCCAGAAGTCTGCTCGAGAATCTCCACGCCAGTCCCGTCGTAGTGGGCGCGCACGTTGGCCGGGTTTGAGTATTGATCGGGATAGAAGTAGCTGTCGGGGTGTTCGGCGACCATCTCGCGCACCTTGATGATCGCGCCATCCGAGCCTTCAAGAGGGTCGCTGTAAACGATCTCGGCACCGTATGCGGTGACCAGGGCCTTCCGTTCCACGCTCACGTTGGCCGGCATCACCAGCTTGACCCTGTAGCCCTTTGCAGCGCCGACCAGCGAGTAAGCGATGCCGGTGTTCCCCGAAGTCGAGTCGATGATCGTCTTCTGGTGCGTGAGCGCTCCGCTCCGCTCGCCATCCTCGATCATCGAAAGCGCCGCCCGGTCCTTCACCGAACCGCCCGGGTTGAACCACTCGGCTTTGGCGTAAACCTCGACTTTGGGGAAGTCGCGCTCGAACATGCGGATGCGCAGCAACGGCGTGTTGCCGATCAACCTCGTGATGCCGGCGGTCACCAAGCCTTGAGCCATGTCACCCAAGGATAGGAACCGGGCGCGTCTCGCTGTTACTCCCTCTCCCCTCCTCTCCGAGAGGGTGGCTCCGGTCGGGGAGCGGCCGCCGCCGGGAGCGGGGCGTTAGCCGGCACGGACGTGCTCAGGCGGTGAAGTGGATGGCGACGATGCCGATGAGCACGAAGACCCCGGCCAGGAAGTAGCCGATCAGCGACCTCCGATAGACCGATCCACCCTCCGAAGCGAGGATGTTGAGGATCGCCTTGCCGATCAGAAAGCCTCCACCCAGCACGGTGATCGTGGCGGAGCGCGCCAGCACCCCGTACATCAGGACGGAGCTGGCGACCAGCACCTCGACGAGCTGCAGCAACGTGTATGCCGACATCAGCGGTGGCCGCCCGCGCCGAGCGCCTGCGCAAAGTCGGCCACGATATCCTCGGCAGCTTCGATTCCGACTGACACCCTGACGGTTCCCGGCCCGACCCCCAGCTCAGCCCGCTCGGCAGGTGTGAGGCCCCGGTGCGAGGTGATCTCCGGGTACGAGATCGTCGTCTCCACGCCGCCAAGGCTGGCCGCAAACGCCACGAGCTGAAAGCGCGACATCATCTTCTGCACAGCGGCACGCCCGCCTTCGAGGTCGAAAGCCATCATGCCGCCAGAGCCTTTCGAAAGGAGTCGCGAGGCCACCGCGAACGAAGGCGATCCCTCGAGCAATGGATGGTGCACCTTCGCCACACCCGGCATGGATTGCATGGCACGCGCCAGCGCGAGAGCGTTGTCGCTGTGACGGCGCATGCGAACATCCAGCGTCCGCAGGCCGCGCAGCGCCAGCCACGATTCGAACGGACCAAGCGGGGTCCCTGTCCGCACCGACTTGGCACGGGCGGCAGCCATCAACGGCCCGCTCCCCACAACGATGCCCGCGATGAGGTCAGAGTGGCCGCCCAGGTACTTCGTAACGCTGTGCATCACGACGGTGGCGCCGAGCTCCAGCGGCAGGCAGAAGACGGGACTGGCAAACGTGTTGTCGACCAGCACCGGCACGTCTCGCGCACTCGCCATGGCGACTATCGCCTCGAGGTCCGGAACCGTGCATAGGGGATTCGTGATCGTCTCGACGAGGACGAGGCCGGCTCCATCCATGGCCCGCTTGACCGCCTCGAGATTGCTCATATCGACGAGATTGGCCTCGTAGCCCGCCGGTTCCAGGTCCTGGCGCAGGAGGGCGAGCGTGCCGCCGTAGAGCTCGCGGCCGGCGAGGATCGTCACCGGCTTCGGCGCCAGCGCCAGGATCGCGAGGTGGAGCGCGGCCATGCCTGACGCCGTCGCCACCCCGGCCTCGGCGCCCTCCAGCTCGGCCACGGCCGCTTCGAGCATCGTCCGGTTGCTGTTGGAGTTGCGTCCGTAGTAGTGCCCCGGTCGCTCGCCCTTGGCGACTGCGTCGTAGTCGTCGAGCTCGGTGTAAACATGGACTGCGGCCGGACTCAAGTCGGGAGCGAGCGGGACCCCGCTCATTACGGCCTTCCCGCCGCGGCCGGCGTGCACCGCCCGCGACGCCTGCTTCACGGCAGGCTCGAGGCTTGAGCGTAGTACGCGCCGCCGGCCAGCTCGCGTTCGATCGCAAGCAGGCGGTTGTACTTGGCTACGCGCTCAGCCCGCGCCGGCGCTCCGGTCTTGATCATCCCGACACCCGTCGCCACCGCCAGGTCCGCAATCGTGGTGTCCTCCGTCTCACCGGATCGGTGAGAGATCACAGCCGAGTAACCGGCAGTGCGTGCAACCTCGATCGCCTGGAGCGTTTCGCTGAGGGTGCCGATCTGGTTGACCTTGATCAGGATCGAGTTGGCCACTCCCTTGTCGATGCCTTCGGTGAGGCGCTCGACGTTGGTCACGAACAGGTCGTCACCGACGAGCTGGACGCGATCGCCAAGGCGTTCGGTCAGGAGCTTCCAGCCTGACCAGTCGTCCTCCGCCATACCGTCCTCGATGCTGACTATGGGGTAGCGCTTGATCCAGCCGTCGTACAGATCCACCATCTGCGCGGCGGACAGGGTCTTGCCCTCGCCCGCGAGCACGTAGCTCCCATTCTTGAAAAGCTCGCTGGCGGCGACGTCGAGCGCCAGCGCAATGTCGTCCCCGGGCCGGTAGCCGGCCGCCCCGATTGCCTCAACGATCAGGCTGAGGGCCTCCTCGTTGGACGTGAGGTTCGGCGCGAACCCACCCTCGTCGCCGACACCGGTCGCCAGCTTTCGTTTCTTCAAGACATTCTTCAAGGCGTGATAAACCTCGGACACCGCGCGGATCGCCTCGGTGAACGACGGCGTTCCCACCGGGCAGACCATGAACTCCTGCAGGTCCACGGAGGTGTCCGCGTGCGCGCCCCCGTTGAGGATGTTGGCCATCGGCAGCGGCAGGAGGTGAGCCTGGGCGCCTCCGAGGTACCTGTAGAGAGGCGTCTCCATCGCTCCGGCCGCCGCCCGCGCGGCGGCCAGCGAGACGCCCAGGATCGCATTGGCGCCGAGGCGCGACTTGTCGCGGGTGCCGTCGAGAGTGATCAGAACGGTGTCGAGCGCAGCCTGGTCGGAGACGTCCATACCGATGACTTTTTCCGCGATCTCGTTCTCGACGTTCCAGACCGCTTTCTGTACGCCCTTGCCGCCGTATCGTGTGGGGTCGCCGTCACGCAGCTCGACCGCCTCGTGCTTGCCAGTCGACGCCCCCGACGGCACTATCGCGGTGCCGCTCCCTGAGTCCGTGTAAGCGGTGACCGAAATCGTCGGATTGCCGCGCGAATCCAACACCTCGAGCGCGCTGAGTCCTTTGAGGCGAACCACGACCCGGAAGTCTAGGGTTTTATGGCGTTGCTATCGGGACCGGCCACAGCGCTAGCTTCGGATGAACGGTGAACCCGTAGTTCAGCAGTACCGTGGCGTCCGAGGCCGAGAAACCGGTCGCGTTGAGAACAACAGCCACGAGGTGCCTCCCGCCACGCGTGGCGGTCGCCAGCATGCACCCGCCCGCGTTGTCCGTCAGGCCGGTCTTGAGCCCGGTGACGCCTGGGTACGTCCACAGCAAGCCGTTCAGATTGTGCGGGTAGAAAGCTTTGTGCGTGCTCGACGCCGGTATGGCAATGTCCTTCGTCGCCGCGATGGCTGCCAGCTCCGGGTAGTACTTGTCCAGGTAGGCGGCAACGTGCGCGAGGTCGTGGGCCGACATGCCATGACCGGCGGCGTCGAGCCCGCTTGGATTGACGAAGTGGCTGGCCGTAAGGCCAATGCTCATCGCCTTCTGGTTCATCTGCCGGATGAACCTGTCGCGGGGCACCATCCCTCGAGACAGCGCTTCGGCGGCGTCATTGCCCGAGTCGAGGAACAGGCCGTCGAGCAGCAGCCTGACCGTCAGGCGCTCGCCCGGCGAAAGGCCCATGACGCTGGGCGAGATCTGGGTCGCCGCCTTCGCCACGGTGACCACCTGGTCCAGCGACGCGGAATCATCCACGGCGACCATCGCGGTGATGAGCTTGGTCAGGCTGGCGGGAGCGCGGGAGGTCTCGGCGTCGCGCTGCCACAACACCAGCCGGGTGTCGAGGTCGACGAGGTATGCAGCCTGGCCGTGTATCGGCAGGTAAGGCTGTGGACTGGTGGCCAGCCAGAGATTCGAGAAGTCGAAGTGGTCGAAGGCGGCAGGCACGGGGGCTGCCATCCGACTCAGGTCGTACGAAGCCGCAGGGCGCTTGGCCGCGACGAAGCTGCTCGTCAACGCAGCGGCGGCGACCAGAACGACGGCGAGGAAGAACACGAACCTGTCGCGGCGCCGGCGCTGACGGCCGCGTGTCCGTGGGTTGCCGCTTAGTGGGACGTAGGCTGCGACGTTGGGAACCCCCTGGATTAAGTTGGGGGAATTCTAACCATTTGGACTCATGCTGGACCGCATGGCCCGATACCGCCCCCGCCCGGTCCGTAGGGCGGCGGAGCATGCAGGGGTGCGCACACCGGAGCTTTCGGCAGCGCGGGGATCGGAAACGTCGTCGGCTCCTTCAAGCGCGCCGCGAGCTGGTCGCTGGCCGCCTCCATCGTGGTGAGAGCGATCGCATCGTCCTTCGCATTCATGAAGACCGGCTGGCCGTAGTCGTAGCTGCGTACGGCCACCCACTTCGCGGCCACGAGCTTGGTTCCGTAGAACGTATACGTGCCGATCACGCCCTCCCTCGTCTGCTCCGACCACATCTGGTCGAA
>JBGQGI010000062.1:0-7804 GCA_041497375.1 Candidatus Dormibacteraceae bacterium
AAGGAGCTGCATGCGACAGTGCTCGCCGTGGCCGATGAGGTGGCTGCGGCGGCAGGCCTCGTGATGGGGAAGACGGGGCGGACGCCTGTCGTGGTGGTACGCGGCCTCGAGCTCGAGGGGAACGGCAGCGGGCGCGAGCTCATCCGGCCGGCGGCGGAAGACCTTTTCCGTTGAAGGTGGTCGTGCTGGCCGGCGGCACGGGAGGGGCGATGCTCGCCTCAGGCTTCCATTCGATCTTGCCTGCGGGCAATCTCACGGTGGTCGCCAACACCGCTGACGACGACGAGTTCTGGGGCCTGCTGGTCTGCCCCGACCTGGACGCCGTGGTCTACCGGCTCGCAGGCGCTTTCAATGACGACGCGGGTTACGGCGTCAAGGACGAGTCGTTTCACACCCTCGAGGCGCTCGAGCGCCTGGGGGAGGAGGTCTGGTTTCGAATCGGCGACAAGGACTTTGCCACGCACCTGGTGCGCACTGAATTGCTGCGCCATGGGCGCCGACTTACCGAGACCGCATTGGAGCTTTGCCTCCGCTTTGGAGTTGAAGCTGCAGTGTTGCCAATGACCGACGACAGAGTTCGCACGCGCTTCAGCACGGATGGAGGAGTGCTCTCGTTTCAGGAATATTTCGTGCGGGAACGGCTGGCGCCGACGCTGCATCGTATCGATTTCGAGGGGATAGACTCCGCGAAACCGACTCCCGAAGCGCTGGCCGCGCTGGCCGAAGCCGACATCGTGGTGATCGGCCCTTCCAACCCGCTCATCTCGATTGCCCCGATCCTGCGGGTGCTCGGTTCACACGTGCCCCGTGATCGAACGGTGGCCATCTCTCCAATCGTTGGCGGCATTGCTCTCAAAGGACCGACGGTGGCGATGATGCGCGCGATGGGATTCGAAGCATCCCCGGTGGCCGTCGCGCACATGTACGCCGGCGTTGCAAGCGCCTTTGTCATCGACGGCCGCGATGCTGCGCTGGCACCGGCAGTCGAAGCCTCAGGCTACCGGCCGATCGTGAGCGACACAGTCATGACGGACGGAGGTCGGGGGTTGGCGGCGGCGATACTCGCCGCATCACCGGTGCAGCAGCGCTAAAGATTGGCCTTACTGATCGCTGAGCTCGGTGGCCGGCCCAGACGGTTAGGTGCCGTGCGAGTTCGCCACCGTCACGACGACTCCGATGAGCACCGTCACGAGGCCGACGACGAGCAACGCATATTGCGCGATCGCGACCACAGCGCTCGGCTTCCTCGGCCCGTCGTCTGGTTCGTCACCGGCGACCTCGCCTGAGGCGAGCGACCACGCCCCTGTCTGAGCGTCCTTGGAGCCCTTCTTCTTGGGGGCGGGCTCGGGCTCGGCCAGGCCCTTGCTTTCGCCAACCACCGACCATGATGCGCCTGCACCAGCCGATGTCGACACCGGTTCGGCAGGACGCGCGGCCGGCTCGGGTTCCGCTTGCGTCGGAGGCGCGGGAGTCCACTGTGGCTGAGCCGCGGGGGCCTCGAACGGAGGCGGCTCGTAGGCGGGGGCGGCGGGGGGAGTTGGAGCCGGGGTCGGCGGTGTGTAGGCCGGGGTATCCGCCGGGGTGTATGCCGGGGTGTCCACGGGGGTGCTGACCGGCCCGGAATCCCAGGCCGGCTGCGCCGGAGCTGAGTGCGATTTCGGTGGGGGTGGCGCGACCGGCGGGCTCGCGTACGCCGTCACCTCGTAGGTCAGCGTCGGGGCGGCGGCTGCAGTTTCCTCGAACGCGTGACCTTTGTCCGCCTTCTCAGCGTGCCTTCCGGGGGCAAGAGTTCGCTGGCGCGCCGCGCGCACCTTGTGCTCGATCTGAGAGCGGCGCGACGAGTACATGGATCGCTTCTCCACGGACTTGTGGCGCATGACGAAGACGACCGCGACGATTCCGATCACAGCTACCGCGGGGCCAATGAGCAGGAGCATTGGGGCCGATTATCGGCGATTGGAGGTTCGGCAGGAGATGCCGACCGGACGGATGCGCCCGACTGGGTGTGTGACAATCGCCGCCGTGGCGCTCTACGACCGAATTCAATCCGATCTGGTGGAAGCACGTCGCCGCCGCGACGAGCTCGGATTGAGCACGCTTTCGCTTCTCAAGAGCGAGTTGGTGAAAGCGAGCAAGGAGACGGGGGCGGGTGCCATTGACGACGAGCTCGTCAATCGGGTCACGCGTCGAGAGGTGAAGAAACGAGAGGAGGCGATCGAGGTCTATCGGAAAGCCGGCCGCGAGGAGTCGGCTGCCAGAGAGGAGGCCGAGATGGCTGTGCTGCGTGGCTACCTGCCTGCTGCAATGAGCACGGAAGAGGTCGAAGCCGAGGTCAAGGCTGTCATTGACGAGCTGAAACCAGAGGGTCCCAAGGCGTTTGGGGCCGTGATGAAAGCAGCGACCGCACGATTGGCGGGAAGAGCCGAGGGCAACCAGGTCGCGGCCGCAGCGCGCAGACTGCTTGGCTCCTAAGCGCAAGAAAGCCCCGCCGCTCCCGAGGTTGCCGTCCGGCGCTCGCATCCGGGCGAAGCTGACATGCGAGCGACTGGCGGAAGCCTATCCCGCGGTTACGGAGCTTGCCCACCAGGATCCATTCGAGCTGTTGATCGCCACGATCCTGTCTGCCCAGACCACCGACCGCGCGGTGAACCTGGTCACGCCTGAGCTGTTCAGGCGCTACCCGACCGCTGCCGAACTGGCCGCCGCCGACCCCGCCGTGGTGCAGGCGCTGATCAAGCCGACGGGGTTTTTCCGCGCCAAGACCCGCTCGATCATCGCCGCGAGCCGCAAGCTGGTTGAGATTTTCGACGGCAAGGTGCCGAACAACATCGACGACCTGGTCAAGCTGCCGGGCATCGGGCGCAAGACGGCAAATGTGATTCTCGGAGTTGGTTTCGAAGTTCCCGGCTTCGCCGTCGACACCCACGTCAAGCGCCTGACCAACCTGCTCAAGCTCACCTCGTCGAAAGACCCCGTGAAGATCGAGCGGCAGGTCTGCTCGATCGTCCCGAAAGAGGAGTGGACGGGGCTGTCGCTCCGCCTGATCCTCCATGGGCGCCGGATCTGCATTGCCCGCCGACCCAAATGCGAGGAGTGCATCCTGAACGACTTCTGCCCGTCGTCGAGAACGCGCCCGAAGCCAACGAGGCGCCGGATATAGCCAAAAGGGCACAAATGGACGTCATCGCCGCGGTTGACAGAGCCAAAAGGGCACGAATGGTCGTATCCGCGCGGTTGGGCGGCTCCGAGCGGTTCATGGGGTGGAGGACCGGCGCCGTGTGATCCTCAAGCCGCCTGCCGAGCCCGAGCAGCTATCCCTGCTGAATTAGGATTCGCACATGCGCGGTCCAATCGACGTGCTCATGGGGCGGGTCGGCGGGTTCACCAAGATGGAGGTGGCCCGGCGCACTGTGCCCTGTTACAAGCACGTGCTCGAGACGGATGGGGAGCGCTTGGCTTTGTGCGTCCTCATCGACTCCGGGAAGCTCTATCGCTTTCCATTCGAGGGTGTGAAGGTGATGAAGAGCCTCGAGATCAAGGCGCGTTTCCTGCGCGGCGAGATGGAGCACCTCCGGCTGCGCGAGTTCCAACCTGGACTCTGTCGCTATGTCGAAAGAGCCGAAAAAGCCGTCTGAGTCGCTGGTCCAGGAGCTGCTTGCGGAGAGGCGTGACCTCAAGGTGGCGCTCGAGCGGTTGCGCCTGGAGCTCGCCGATGTGCGCAGCGCGAGTGGTGGGCCTGACCCACGCGTCAGCAGTCTGACGGCGGAGGTCGAGCGGCTGCGCTATCAGCTCGCGCAAGCCAGGGCCGAAGCAAATTTGCTGCGGGAGGAACGCGATGAGATACGTCACGGGGTGGAGCGGGCGCTCGAGCAGATAGCCCGGAAATAAAAATAGGGCCCCCTTACAGGGGCCCTATTACGGATTGGCTAATTCTTACTTGGCCCAGCCTTCGACCATTGGCACGTACTTGGACGCGAGGCCCTGAAGGCCGGGGAAGGCAAAGCGCTTGCCGCCTGCCTGCAGCGCGAGGATGAGTCCGATGATCCAGACGATCAACCAGGCGATCCACCACAGCAGGGGCAGGAAGAGGAGAAATACGGTGACTGTTCCGATAATCCACAGCAAGATGTAGGCGACCAGGAAGGCGCCGTGGATCACGGTCGCGTTCGCTGCGTTGTACTTGACGTCCGCATCGTCCTTGCCGACGAAAAGAAAGATCAGGCTCCCGATGGGCGGAAACAAAGCCCAGGCAAGGATCGTGTACAGGTTCTTGTTGCTGCCGGCAGCGCCTGGCGTCCCTCCCATGGGGGCCGGCTGTCCTGGCGGCGGTGGCGGCATCTGCGACATAGGTTTCCTCCTCGAAATACTGGCGTGGTTCGGGCCCGATTATGGGTTTAATGCCGCCAAAACGCCATAGGTTTGGCCGCCTAATCCCCAAGCGGCATTTACGTTGAACCCACTCTGCTAGGCTCCGAGCGAAATGGCCGAGCCCGGTCCAGCGCCTGAAACTCCGCCCAATCCACAGCCAACGCCGATCCCCGACTGGGCCCCGGAGCTGAAGCCCGCCGCGCCAGACCCGCAGGCGGCGACCACCCCACCCGCTCCTGAAACGCCGCCCGCGGCGGCCCCCAGGCCTGTCGACGTCACGATGCGCATACCCACCAGCCACCTCCCGGGATCGGCCGCGCCGCCAGCCTCGGCGCCGGCCGTGGATCCGAAGCAAGTTGACGCCACCATGCGCTTGCCGACGAACCACCCGCCCGCTGCAGCTCATGCCCCGGCCGCCACGCCGCAGGCAGTCGACGCCACGATGCGTTTGCCGGTCCAGCCGCCTCACCCGGCCCCGAGCCCGCCGTTCACCCAGCCCCCAGCCCCTGGCGGCGCGCGTCAGATCGGCAAGTACCTGGTCAAGGGTGAGCTTGGGCGCGGCGGCATGGGCGCCGTCTACCTGGCGGAGCAGCCGGGCCTGGGACGAGAGGTCGCGATCAAAGAGCTGATCCTCTCGCCTGCCGCAGACCCGACGGCGCTCATGAGGTTCCTCCAGGAGGCCCGGGTGATGGCGCGGACCAGCCATCCCAACCTCGTGCAAGTCCATGACCTCGAGCAGATCGGCGATGCGAACTACATCGTGTTGGAGTTCGTGCGCGGGCGGTCTCTCCGGGACATGGTGAACCAGGGGCCTGTCCCACTCCCGCAGACCTTCGCCATCATGCACGGTGTACTGCAGGCTCTCGATTACGCGCACAAGCACGCAATCGTCCACCGCGACATGAAGCCGGAGAACGTGCTGCTGTCCGATGAGGGCAACGTCAAGGTCGCAGACTTCGGCATCGCCCGCCTGACCGACGATTCCGGGCCCGGGAGCACGGCGACCAAGACCGGTACGACGGTGGGCACTCCCCAGTACATGTCTCCTGAGCAGGTGGCCTCGAGCAAGGTCGACGGACGCAGCGACCTCTACTCGGCGGGCATCATGTTCTACGAGCTCGTGGTGGGCCAACCGCCCTTCACCGCGAGCGAGGCAGATGGGCCTTTCACGCTGATGGCCAAGCACGTGCAGGCGCCGCCGAAGCCCCCGTCAGTCCATCGACCCGGACTCGACATGCGCCTCGAAGAGATGATCATGAAGTCTCTGTCGAAGCGCCCCGAGGACCGGTTCCAGACCGGCGAGGAATTCGACGCGACCATGTCGCGCATCGCCGACCGCTTGTGTCCAGGCTGGCCGAAGAGCCTCGAGCCGGGCGCTGACCTGTCGAAGATGGTGCCCGCGACGGCGGCGGCGCAGGCCGCAGCCGTTGCCTCTGCGCTGGCTGTCTCGTCGATGGCCGAACCGGCTGCTGCCCCCGTCCAAGCCGTCTACAACCCCGCGCCCCCGGTCAAGCCGGTGGTCAAGAAAGCATCGGGCTGCCTTGGCGTGATCGCGGGCGTGCTGGCTCTCGCGCCGGCGCTTTACGTGGTAGCCGCGCTACTCCACTAAAGGCCGCCGGACGGCGTCGGCGATTCTCCAGGACTCTGCACCGGCGTGCCGTAAGCCGGCGTGCCATAAGGCGGGGTGGGCGCCACCGACGCCTGATCCGCCAGCGCCTGTTGTGCTTCCTCGCCGACCAGAATGTCGCGCGAAGTCGAATTTTGAGAGCCGAGGATCGTCTTGTCCGTGTACTGCTGGGTGAAGGTGTCCTGCGCCTGCAGCGCCATCTCAGTGGGGAAGGGAACCCAGGGTGAGGTAGGGGTTTCGCGAATCGCCGTCACCTGGTAGATGCGGAACGTTTCAGCAGACTTGCCCTTCAGCTGGACGCCGGGAACCATGTCGACCGCGATGTAGTCCTTGCACAGGTCGTAGGTCGGCTGGCCGATCAGCAGGTGGTAGGCGGGGGCATTGGCACAGAAGCGGGCGGCGGTGTTGACCGTGTCGCCGAGAGCCGTGTACTGCAGGCGGCTGCGCGAGCCCATATTGCCGACAACTGCGGGACCCGTGTTGATGCCGATGCCCCAGCGGATTGGCGGCAGGCCTTTCTCGAGCAACCGCTGTTGCAATTCAGGCGCGCGATTGATGAGGTCGTAGGCGCAGCGGACCGCGAGGAGGGCGTGATTCTGCTGGAGCCTTGGCGCATTCCAGAACGCGACGATCTCGTCGCCGACGTACTTGTCGATCGTGCCATCCCAGGTGAAGATGATTCCGCTCAGGTGGTCGAGATACATCTGGACGACGTTGACGACCTCGTCGGCCTCCATCCGCTCAGACATCGACGTGAAGCCACGAACGTCGACGAACAGCAGCGTGATGTCGCGGCGCTCACCTCCACGCAGGATGTCGTCGACGCCTCCGCGGGTCTTGGCCAGCTGCGCCACGATCTCGGGCTTGAGGTAATGGCCGAAGAGGGCGGTCACCTTCCGCTTCTCGCGATCCTCGTAAAGGAATCGATACGCCGTGACCCCTGCATAGGCGAGGGCCATTGCCAGGAGCGGATGGAAAAGGTCCGGCACGAAGCCGTTGTTGAACGAGAAGAACGACATCGCAAATGTGAAGACGACAAGGGCGACCGCGGTGACCAAGAGGCCGATAAGGACCGGCAGCCGCGCGACCGCGACCGCCGTGACCATCGCCAGCGCGAGCAATATCAGGAACACGAGCCACGCCGGCTCGGGGGCGAGGAATTTTGGTATCGCACCCGGCAAAGGGGGAATCAGCATTTGCGCCACGTTGGCGTGCATCTCGATGCCGGCCATGTTCCCGCCCGCTCCCTGACCGGCTCCCGCGCTGGTCGTGGCCCTTACGTTGTCATTGACGCTTGTGAGGTTGTAGAAACCGACCAGCACGATGGCGCCCTTGATCTTGTCTGCCGGCATCCTGCCCGCGTAAACGTCGCCGAACGAGAGGTACTGGCCGCCCTGCTTGTAGGTGCCCGGAGGTCCGAAGTAGTTGATCAGCGCCGAGCCGGTCTCGTTGACCGGGAGAGTCTTCGTCCACCCGGTGCCGAAGCTCGCCTGGCCGTTCGATTCAGTCAGGTCAGGCCCCTGCAGGCCTTGCAGCGCCCAGGCGCGGTAGGCGGCAAACGCGAACGTGTCTATGACCGGCGTGGTGCACGCGCCGGTGGTGGCGCACGCGGGCTGGACGAACATCGGAATTCGCCGTGTCACTCCGTCCGCATCGGGCTGGATGTCGGTCGAAGCGAGGACGACGTTCGGGTACGGCTGCTTGCAAGGGGCGTTGGGATCCGTGCTCACGTCAGCACACCTGAACATCCTCAACGGGATCTGGTCGATGCCGGGAGGGCTGGTGGTCGGCGACGTCTGAAGGATCTTG
>JBGQGI010000063.1:0-7744 GCA_041497375.1 Candidatus Dormibacteraceae bacterium
ACGGAAACCCTCGCCGAAGCGCTGACAGCGCTTTGCGCAGAGGTGGGCATTCCCTTTGAGGAGATGCTGCACACAGTGGAAGGTGCGCTCGCGGTTGCTTACGCGCGGGCATTCAGCCCGGCGGGTGAGATCACCGTGAAGCTCGACACCAAGACCGGCGGGCTCGAGGTGCGCAGCCGCATCGTTCGGAGTGACGGCAGCGAGATGATCGAGATGCTCCCATCCGAAGACTTCAAGCGCCTGGCCGCCCAGACGGCGAAGCATGCGGTGCTCCGTCACATCCACGACCTGGAGCGAGACACGGTGCTGCGCGACGTCGCGGAGCACAAGGGTGAGCTGGCCAGCGGCGTGGTGGACCGAATGGAGATGGGCACCGTCTACGTGGACCTGGGCCGAGCCGAGGGAGTGATGCCACCCGAAGAGCAGATCCCTGGCGAGCAGCTGCACCCGGGACGTCCTGTGCTGGTGGTGATCATGGAGGCGCAGCGCAACGCGCGGCAGGCGCAGGTCCGCGTGTCGCGGGCTTCGCGGATGTTCGTGCATCGATTGCTGGAGGCCGAGGTCCCCGAGATCAAGGCCGGAACCGTGCAGATACGCGCCATCGCGAGGGAGCCTGGCCTGCGCACCAAGATCGCAGTCTCGTCCACTCAGGCGGGCCTTGATCCGGTTGGCGCCTGCGTCGGACCCAAGGGCGTGCGACATCGCGCCATCCTCAGCGAGCTCGCCAGCGAGCACGTGGACATCGTGCCGTGGTCTGACGAGGCGGAGGCGTTTGTGGCATCGGCGCTCGGGCCGGCCAAACCGGAAGCGGTGAGCATCGATCGCATGACCCGCACCGCGACAGTCCTCGTGCCACGGGCTCAGCTTTCGCTGGCAATCGGCCGCGACGGGCAGAACGCGCGACTTGCGGCAAAGCTCACCGGCTTTCGCATCGACATCAAGGGCAGCGATGCCGACGGCGAGGTCATTGCCGAACCTGCCAGGTGAACCGGTCCGCACCTGCGTCGCGTGCCGCCAGGAGGCAGGCAAAGGCGCGCTTGTCCGCGTAGCTCGCCTGCCAGACGGGACGGCAGCGGTGGACAGAACCGGCCACGCACCGGGCCGGGGGGCATACCTCCACTTTGACAAGTCGTGCATCGAAATCGCGCGCAAGCGAAGGGCTCTGGAGCGATCCCTGAAGGCCTCGATTGGGCCCGAGGTTTGGGCCGAATTGGTTAAAAGAGATACCCAGTTGGAGCAGTAGGCCGGATTCATTCCGGCCGTCACGTACACCCCGTCAAAGCGCCTCCATGCGTGGCATCACACCTGATGGGGCCTTGGCCCCGAACCGGTGGGGGCTCCGTGGGGGAGGCCTGCCTCCCCCGCGCTTACGGGCATAATCAGTAGTTCCGCATGAAGGCACACGAACTCGCACGCGAACTTGGGATCAGCCAAAAGGAGCTGGTGAACTTCCTCCAGCAGAGGCGGCTGACACGCAACGCTGCCGCGCCGCTGGCGCCGGGAGCGATCGAGGCTGCCCGATCCGCGTTCAAGCCCGCGTCGGTGGCGGTCAAGATCGCGCCCAACGGGGATCGCAGGGTCGTACTGCCCCCGTCGCTTTCGGTGAAGGACCTCGCAGAGAAGCTCTCGGTGAGCCCGGTCGAGGTGATCAAAAAGCTGATGGCCTCGAACATCATGGCCACCATCAACCAGGTCATCGACTTCGCCACCGCGGAGATCGTGGCTGACGAGTTTGGCTACACCGTCGAGCCCGTATCGAGCGAAGACGTCGTCGCGACCGAATCACCCGAAGGCGAGGCCGTCGTCACCACCTCGCGCGAGAAGCTCTTCTCCGTCGCGAACGAAGACCCGAGTAAGCTCGTCACGCGCGCTCCGATCGTGACGGTCCTGGGGCACGTCGACCACGGCAAGACATCGATCCTCGACGCCATCCGCAAGACAAGGGTTGCGGCTGGCGAGGCCGGCGGCATCACGCAACGTATAGGCGCGTACAAGATCGAGACCGCGGACGGCCATCCGATCGTCTTCGTCGACACGCCCGGCCATGAGGCGTTCACTGCGATGCGCGCTCGTGGCGCGCAGGTCACCGACCTCGTGGTGCTGGTCGTCGCCGCCGACGATGGCGTCAAACCGCAGACCATCGAGGCCATCCAGCACGCCCGCGCGGCGAAGGTCCCGATCATCGTCGCCATCAACAAGATGGACGTGCAGGGGGCGAACGCGGACCGCGTCCACCAGGAGCTCGCCGCGCAAGACATCGTCACCCGTCACTACGGTGGTGAGCACGAGTGCGTCCATCTCAGCGCGAAAACGGGCCAGGGCCTCGACGATCTACTGACGACGATTGTTCTGTCGTCGGACATCCTCGAGCTCAAGGCGAACCCAGACCGGAACGCGATCGGTACCGTCGTCGATGCGCACCTCGAGCGCGGTCGTGGTCCCGTCGCCACCGTGCTGGTGCAAGCCGGCACGCTGCACGTCGGCGACGACTTCGTATGCGGTCACATCTACGGCCGTGTCCGAGCGCTCGCCAACGATCGCGGCGAGAGCGTGACAGAGGCCGCCCCGGCCACACCGGTCGTGGTCTCCGGCATGAGCGAGGTCCCGCAGGCGGGCGACATCTTCCAGGTGGTCGGATCCGAAAAGGCCGCTCGCCAGATCGCGCTGACCAAGCTGACCGAAAGGCGCACGCAGGAAGCGGCACGGGACTTCGCGCCGCGGATCACCCTCGAGGAGCTTGCTCGCCGTGCCAAGGAAGGCGAGGTCAAGGAGCTCAGCCTCGTCGTGAAGGCAGACGCGCAGGGAACGCTCGAAGCGCTTCTCAGCGCGTTGCAGAAGATCGAAGACCCTGTCGTCGCGATCAAGATCGTCGGCCAGGGAGTCGGGGCAGTCAGCGACTCGGACCTGCTGCTGGCCGGCGTCTCAAACGCGATCATCATCTGCTTCAACCTCAAGCCCACACCGGCTGCGGTCGCTGCCGCGGAACGAGCCAAGGTCGAGGTCCGGTACTACGACGTCATCTACAAGCTCACCGAAGACGTCGAGCGCGCCGCCAGGGGGTTGCGCGAACCCACGTATCGTCAGATCCGCGAAGGCAAGCTCGAGGTCGTCATCCCGATCAAGATTCCACGCCAGGGAGTGATCGCCGGCTGCCGCGTGGTCGAGGGCAAGATAACCCGGGGCGGCTGGGCCAAGCTGTTGCGGGGGAAGGAGCAGATCTTCGAGGGCAAGATCAGCTCCTTGAAACACTTCAAGGAGGACGTGCGCGAGATGTCCGAGGGCCAGGAGTGTGGCGTTGGACTCGAGGGCTTCGAGGCGTTCCAACCCGGCGACGTCATGGAGACATACCGCCTCGAGCGGGAAGAAATCTAGGCAAGGCGTGTCTTGCTTCCTCCCCACGAAATCAGAGGCTTCGCCGAGATTTCGCGGGGACCCCTACATTTGAAAGCGGAGGTCGTGATGACCAGCTACCGCGCCGATCAGGTCGGCGAGCAGGTGCGCGAGGAGATCATGTCGATCATCCGCCGCGATCTCAAGGATCCACGCATCGGATTCGTGAGCATCACGGCGGTGCGCATGTCGCCTGACCTGCGCCAAGCGCGCGTGCGTGTCAGCGTGCTCGGAAACCCCGAGGAGAAGAAGGCATCGATCGCGGGCCTCGTCTCTGCCAAGGGGTTGATCCGCCACGAGCTCGGTAAACGCCTCCAGAACTTGAAGTTCTCTCCCGATCTCCGATTCGAGATCGACCCCTCGATCGAATACAGCGTCCACATCAACGAGCTGCTCAAGGAAGTCCTTCCACCGGGGTCGGACCGCGCCGACGTTACCTCCATCGAAGAGAGCGAGGAGGAGACGCCATAGCCAACCCGCGCCCCAGGCCAGACGTTTACGACGAGATCAAGGAGCTCATCGACGCCAACGAGGAGATTCTGATCTTCGGGCACAAGGACGCCGATGGGGACACCCTCGGCTGCAGCCTGGCGTTTGCCGAGGCGTTGCGCTCGGCCGGGAAGCAGGTATGGGTGCTCATCCCGCCGCCACTGCCGGAGATGTACACGTTTCTGCCCGGCTTCAAGGAGATCCGGGAAGAGCCGCCGCACGGGATCGACCCGCACCTTGTGTTCTTCTTCGACTCGGGCAACCTCGAGCGCTCCGGCAGCAGCGTCAAGCGAATCGCGTCCCACGCCACCATCGTCAACGTCGACCATCACCCGTCGAACTCGCGCTTTGGCGACCTCAACGTGATCGACCCGGACTCTTCCGCCGTGGGGCAGATGGTCACGCGCATGCTCGACCACTTCGGTTACCCGATCACGCCGACCATCGCCACCAACCTCTACGTCGCGTTGCTGACCGACACCGGTGGATTCCGGCATGAGAACACGACCCCCCAAGCTCTCGAAGATGCGGCCAGGCTGGCGCGGCTGGGGGCTGACCCAGGCCAGATCGCGACTCTGGTCTACAAGATGCGTCCGGAGACGACGCTGAAGCTGAGCGGGTTGGCGCTGGCGACGATGCGGGTCGAGCTGGAAGGCCGTCTGGCCTGGGCCAAGGTCACGCGCCGAATGCTGCGGGAGGCCAATGCGGTGATGGCGGAGTCAGAGGGCATTATCGACACGCTCAACAGCATCGCGGGCCTGGAGCTGGCCATCCTGTTCAAGGAGGTGAGCGCCACGCTCACGAAGATCAGTGTGCGCAGCCGTGGCGGTGTTGACGCCGCCGCGATGTGCGCGATCTTTGGCGGCGGGGGACATACTCGTGCCGCGGGCGCGGAGATCGACAAGCCGATTGACGAGGCCGTGAAGCTCGTGCTGGGGACCGCCAAGGAGTCGATCGTTGCCGCCGCATCGAAAAGCTGACGCCACTGCTTTTTCGGTTGGCGTTCTGAACGTAGACAAAGGCGCCGGGGAAACCTCTTTCGCCGTCGTGAGCCGCCTGCGCCGCGTGACCGGCGCGCATCGTGTCGGTCATGCGGGCACCCTCGACCCACTCGCCACTGGCGTGCTCCCGATCCTCTTCGAGTCGGCAACCCGCCTCGCGGAGTTCGCACTGCGGCTCCCGAAAACGTATGTCGCCGACATTCACCTGGGTTTTTCGACCGCAACCGACGACGCCGAGGCCGAGCGCGAAGCCATCGGCGATCCGAGCTCGATAACAGCTGGCGACATCGAGGCGGGCCTCGAAACTTTCACTGGCCGGATACTCCAGGAGCCGCCCGCGTTCTCAGCGGTCAAGGTCGATGGCAAACGCGCCTACAAGCTCGCCCGCAGGGGCGAAGAGCCCCGGCCGCAGGCACGCGAGGTCGAGGTCTACGAGGCGCGGCTGCTGAGCTTCACACCCGGTGCCGAAGCTGTGGCCCGCGTGGAGATCAGGTGCGGCAGCGGGACCTACCTTCGCTCGATCGCACGTGACCTTGGACGGCAGCTTGGAGTCGGAGGTTATCTTGGCCGGCTTGTTCGCACCGCTTACGGTCCTCTGTTGATCGAATCCGCAGTGAAGGTGGATGCCCTCACCACCGCCGACGAGGTGCGCAGCCTGCTGCTTCCGGCCGAAGTCATACTGCCGGACATGGAGCGGGTCCGCCTCAATGTCGAGCAGGAGGCGATGGTCAGGCAGGGCCGTTCGGTCCGCGTCTTGCCAGAGCCCGGACCCGGTTTGATCAGGGCCCACGACGCAGGCGGCCGGCTGGTTGCCCTCGGCCATGCCGACCCACTACGCCGTACCTTCGTGCCCGAAAAGGTGCTCAGCTGAAGGTACATTTTGGGCTCCCCTCGAGCCCGATCGGAGCGGTGACCCTTACCGTCGGCGGGTTCGACGGCGTCCATCTCGGGCATGCCGAGGTGATTCGGCGCACGGTCGCCGCCGCCGCGGTGGACGGAGCGCAGCCCGCGCTGATGACATTCGAGCCTCACCCGAGGTGCGTCCTCGATCCGGCCAACTGCCCGCCGTCGGTGACGACGTTGCAGGAAAAGCTCGCTCTAATCGAGGCCCTTGGCATCGAGCACGCGATCGTCATCCGATTCGATCGAGCGTTGGCGTCGCTTTCGCCGCAGGAGTTCATTGACAGTCTGTCTCCCACGGTCGAGGTGCGGCGCTGGGTGGTCGGTTTCGACTTCGCTTTCGGGCGCGAACGTCGCGGCAACGCCGAGTGGCTGCGCGCGAATGGGCACGTTGTGGATGTCGTGCCTCCTTTCAAGTTGAACAGCAAAGAGCTTCACAGCTCTGACGTGAGACGGCTGGTGACGTTGGGGGAGATGGAAGAGGCGAATCGGTTGCTGGGCCGGGAATACTCGATGGCCGGACCCGTGGAAGCGGGTGACAAGGTTGGACGGCGTCTCGGCTTTCCGACTGCGAACATCGGCGTCGAGCCGAACAAGCTTGTCCCCGCGCATGGCGCGTACGCGGGGCGGGCCATCGCGCCAGAAGGCCCCTTCATCGCTGCTCTTTCAGTTGGTTACAGGCCGACATTCGGAGGCACGCACCTTCGCGTCGAAGCTTTTCTGCTCGACTACGAGGGCGACCTTTATCAGAAGCGCCTCGAGCTGCGGTTCATTCGTTACCTGCACGCGGATATCAAGTTCCCGAACACCGAGGAGCTCGTGGACCAGTTGCGGCGCGATGTCGCCGACACCCGCCGGATAGTCAAGCCTTGACGCGCGTAGTCGTCATCGGTGGAGGGTTCGCGGGCTATTGCGCCGCGCTGGCTGCGCGCCGGGCGGGAGCGGAGGTGACTGTGGTGGCTCGGGCCCCTGGCGCCACCGCGCTCTACGCCGGCGGGATGGAGATCGTCGACGACCTCGTCTCGTTATTGCAGACTGAGCCGCATCATCCGTTCACGAGGCTCGGGCTGGATGCCGTCCGCATCGCCACCGAGCTGGACACCGCAATCCAGGCGATCCATCTGGCGCTCGAGAAGGGGGGCCTCAAGTTCGACGGCGGCTGGCGGAATCGCGGCCTTTACGCGGACATCCATGGTTTGGCGAGGCCGGCCAACCTCGTTCCGGCCACAGTGGCGGGAGGCGAGCTTCGTGCACTGGCTGGGCGCAGGGTGGCAGTGGTCGGCGTGCCACAGGTCGGCGACTACGACGCCGCGTCGACCGCGCAGGCGTTGAAAGAGCTGCACGGCATCGACGCCTTCGCTGAGGATGTGTCGATTCCCAACCTGCCGGTTTCAGCGTCGCTCACCGACCTCTACGGCCGGCGTGCTCCAAGCCTGGCGAAGGCCCGGGCGGCTTCGGCGGCCTACCCGCCGGGCTTCACGAATCTTCCTGACGACAGCTTCGAGCTACTGGCGGCGCCACCCTCACCCCACGGCTGGAGACTGCAGCAGACGATTGGCCTTGGGTCTGTGAAGGCCGAGATCGGGTCCTTCGAGCATGAAACGGGCCGGCTCACCGCCGCGCGTGCAGGCGACCGCGTCTTTCGCGCCGATGCGTTCGTCCTTGCCACCGGCCATCACATCGGCGGCGGTATCAGCGGCGGGCGGATGCCGGCAGAGGCGCTGGTTGGTCTGGGCGTCTTTCACGATGGACGGCCGACGTCCGCCGGTGGCGTGCGGCTTCGACACCTCGAGTACCTGGATGCTGCTTCGGAAATGCGAAGCGGGCTGATGACAGACAAACAGTTGAGGCCATTGAATGACGAGGGCGGCGCGCCTTACTCGAACCTCTTCGCCGCCGGTGCGGTGCTTGGCGGTTATGACTACGCCGGAGCATGTGGGTTCGGCGTGCCCCTTCTAACAGGC
>JBGQGI010000064.1:0-7643 GCA_041497375.1 Candidatus Dormibacteraceae bacterium
AACAAAGCAAAGCAAGGTTCGGTAGGTCGGTCGCACCGCCGTGAATCCAGTGGACCAGGTGGTGGCCGGATGTCCAGCTCGCCGGCCGGTCACAACCAGGCCAGGTGCAATGCTGATCGCGCGCGTTGAGGGCTTTGCGCTGCGCGCCCGAGATGATGCGCTTGGCCCGCCCAACATCGATGACCATGGAGTCCGAGCCGAGAAGGATGCGAGTGACCGAGCAATCGCACGCCAGCCGCTCGACCGCCTTGGCGGAGATGGGAAGCGAGAACTCCAGCTCAGCCGCCGGAGCGCCGTCGAGGCCAAGGAGAGTTTCGAGCGAGGTGGTCACCTGAAGGTGTGTGCGCTGGCTGGCGTTCTGCGGCACCAGCCCGTTGTCGAGCGCGTGCATCGACATGTCGACAAGCGCATCCGCCATCCGCCGGTCGTAAGGGCGATCATCGCCGGCCCCGGAGCGCCGCGCCAACGGTTCGAGCGCCGAGCGCACCGCAGCGCCACCGACTGGATCCAGAACACCGCTCAGATAAACCGCGCCATCGTCGTCGGTGCTCATTCGGAGGCTGCGGTTTTCGACCAGGTCGGCTTCCGAGGCCACATAGCCCTTGGGGTCAGCAGCATGACGAAGGTGCCGGCAGATGTGGTGGAACTTGCCGACACTGTTCTCCTGGGCTTTCGCCAGCAGGCGCTTCTCATCGAACACCCTCGCGGTGGGTGAAGCAGCCAGCGCGTTGGCCGTCCTGGCCATAACCACCATGTGACCGAAGCCAACCTTGCCCTCAGCCATGGCAAGGAGTGTCTGAGGCAGCGAATCGAAGTGTTCGCCGGCCGCCACGTAGTTGGCGGCTTGCGGACCGGTCAGGTGACAGTGGAAGCGGATCCAGTCGATAGGAGAGACAGAGCCATCCACCTCGTACTCGTTGGTGGCGGCGAACTCGGCCACTTCTTTGGCAAACATCAGCTGCATCAAAGAGATGCCGCGGCCCATCTCGATCAAGCGCTCGGCGCGAGTCAGAAGAACCTCATCAGGGACCTCAATGTCACAGACGTCTTGCGTCGCGAGCATAGAAATATAGTACAAACAAATGTTCGTCAAGTCAAGGTTTCGGAGCTGTTAATTTGCCTTTCCGACGGCCCCTCTTCAGCCCAACGACGCAGCCCCAACACGCGCCCATCCAGCCCTACCAATCGCCCCACGAACACCCTCTTCCCAGTCCGTTCCCCGCGTCGCCTTACCACCACCCGTGCCTAAGGGCGCGGTGCTGCCACCAGTCGCGCCGCTCGGCGCTGTGCGAGCACCGGGAGCCGCGTCCGAGCCTCCTTAAGCCGCTCGTGCGAGATGTCCGCGATGGCGACACCCTCACCGTCTCCCAGCCCCGCGATCTGCGCTCCGAGCGGATCGACGATCACGCTCCGCCCGGTGTAACCGACGCCGGCCATGCCCCCGACGGCTACGTACATCGTGTTGTCGATCGCACGAGCTCGCGCGATGACGCTCAGGTGTTCCTCCTTGAGCGGGCCCGCGACCCAGGCGGCCGGCGCCAGCAGCAGCTCCGCGCCTTGATCCGCGGCGCGTTCGATGAAGCTGGCGAAACGCATGTCGTAGCAGATGACCACCGCCGCCCGAAACCCATCAACCTCGATCTGCAGCGGATCGTCCTCGCCGGCTCGAAACCGGTCCGACTCGACCTCCCCGAAGGCATCGAACAGGTGGCGCTTGTGGAACGTGCCGACGAGGCCCTTAACCGGATCCACCACGATCGCGGAGTTGTGGATGAGGTGCTCGCCGGGAATCGTCTCGAACATACCCGCGACCATCGTCATCGTGTGACGCGCAGCGAGCTCTGACAACGTGGTGACAAATCGCCCGTCGAGGGGTTCCGCCACGCTGTGAAGGTCATCGGTCTTCTCGCCGAAATCGCACATCGCGCCCTCCGGGAAAACCACAAGGCGCGCGCCCGCATCGGCCGCGCGGGCGCTCAGGTCGGCGATCCGCTCGAGGTTGGCCGGCTTGCTCATCCCGGCGCCGAACTGCGCCACGGCGATCCTCATGCACACACCTCAGTCATTGAAAACCTCCAGGACCAATTTGCCTCTTCGCCCGCCCTGTTCGAGTCGCTCGTGGGCGTGGGCAGCCTTCGCGAGCGGCATGACGTCTTCCACGTTCACCTTCAGCTTGCCCGACTCGACGAGCTTTGAGATCTCCTCGAGGTCGTGCCCGTCTGGTTCTACCAGCGGTTGCTCGACGCGGATGCCGCGCCGGGCACATTCGGCGATGACGCTGTCGGCTGCACCATTGGCGACCGCCAGGAGAAGGCCGCCGTCCCGAAGCGTTTCGACAAGGGCATCGGTGTCGCTTCCAACCAGGTCCATGACGACGTCGACATTCCGAGCCGACAACGCCTCACGATCGTTGCGGCTGACGGTGGCGACCACGGATGCGCCTTGCGCCCTGGCGATCTGAACCGCCAGGTGGCCGACCCCGCCGGAGGCCCCGTGCACGAGCACCGTCTGGCCTGCGCCGAGCCGTGCCACGCCCACCAGGGATTGCCAAGCGGTAAGCGCGGCGAGAGGGAGCGCGGCGGCTTCAATTGGGCTGATGTTGCTGGGAATCGAAGCAAATTGATGCGACGGAGCGGTCACGTATTCCGCGTATGCGCCGGCCTGCCGCGGGAAGCGGGGCATGCCATATACGGAGTCGCCAACTTTGAAGCGAGTGACGCCGTAACCAGTCGACTCGACCACGCCGGCGACATCCCAACCCGGCACAAAAGGCGGCGGGCCGACCCATTTCGCGACGCCTTCACCCCGGCGAGTCTTGCAGTCAACCGGGTTGACGCCCGCTGCGATCACCCGTACCAAAACCTCGGTCGAGATAGGCGATGGGCGCTCCACCTGGGTGAGGCTCAACACCTCGGGCCCTCCGAAGCGAGTCACCTGCACTGCCCGCATTTCGAGTCATCTCCTTGGTGCGTCGTGCGCCTGGCCCCTGCAAAGAATGGGCCTGTATGTGGTCCTTTGCGATGATAGTATCGACCCGACTTCGAGTCTTTGTCCCTCCCCGCTGTCAGGGGAGATGTTGGAAAGGCCGTGGTTTGGAGGGAAAGGCGGCGATGGCCGGAGCCAGGGAAGCCGTTGTTGTCAGTCAGTCGACGCACGTCCTGCCCCTCGAGTTCAATCGGCGCTATCCCGTAATCGTCCGGGGCGACGGCGTGTGGGTCGAGGACGCCTCAGGCAAGCGCTACCTCGACGCCATGAGCGGCGGGTCGATGGCAGCGACGCTCGGCCACGGGAGGCGCGACATCATCGCCGCCGCGAAGGCACAAGCGGAGAAGCTCGCGTACGTGCACAACGAGCGGCTGACGAACCCGCCCCAGGAGCAGTTGGCGCGCGAGCTTGCCGGCCTCGCCCCTGAGGGTTTCACGCGCGTGCGATTTGTTACAGGCGGGGCTGAGGCGAACGAGATGGCGATCCAGATCGCCCGGCGGTACCACGTGGATCGCGGCGAGTCGAAGCGCTGGCAGGTCATCTCGCCGGCCCAGGCCTACCACGGACCCACGATGGCGACCCTCGCGTTCACGGGCAGGCCCGGGCTGCAGCGTCCCTTCGAGCCCTACTTGCCGTCACATCCCCACATACCCCCGAGTACGTGGCGCTTCGATCCTTCAGGCGAGCAAGCGCTGCAAGCCCTCGACGCTGCGCTGGAGTCGGTTGGGCCGGAGACCGTGTCCGCCTATCTGTGCGAGCCGATCAGCGCAGCGTCATTGCCGGCCTACAGCCCCCCAAAGCATTTCTGGGATGGGCTGGCCAAGCGCCGCGAACAGCACGGCTTCCTGATCTGTTTCGACGAGATCGTCACCGGTGTCGGCCGGACCGGAAACTGGTTCGCCGCCCAGAGCTTACCGATCGTCCCGGACATCATCGCCACCGCCAAGGGCTTGGGCGCAGGCTATGCGGCCATCGGCGCGGTCCTTTGCGGGCAGCATGTGTACGACGCGATCGCGAACGGGTCGAGGAAGTTCACGCTGGGCCACACGTGGGATGGGGCGCCCTTGTCCTGTGCGGTCGGCCTCAAGGTCATCGACGTCTTGAAGACGGAAGGCCTTGTCGATCGAGTGCGCGAGCGTGGCCCGAAACTGCGAGACGAGCTCGCCGATGCCCTCAAGGGGCTACCCGTCGTGCATGAGGTCCGAGGTCGGGGATTCCTACTCGGCGTCGAGTACGTCGACCCGCGCGATGGCAAAGCGTTTCTCCCGCCGGAGCTGCGTACGGCAGGCAGGGTCGACGACGTCGCGTTCGAGAACGGCCTCATCACTTACTCCACGATGCCCACACGCGACGGTTTCGCCGGGGACCAGACGCTGTTCGCACCGCCCTTCACGAGCACCGACGCCGAGCTGGCCGAGATGGTGGAACGATTTGCGGCCGCCGTGAGAAAGGTTGCGAAAGAGCTGGAGACGAAGCTGGAGGCGAGGCCGGCGTGATGGCTGCGTCAAAGCTGAAAGCGCTGATCATCCAGCACGAGGAGCCAACGCCACCCGGCCTGCTGGGCGAGTGGCTCGACCAGCAGAACGCGGACGTCGACATTCTTCGCATCGACCTCGAGGAGAAGGTGCCCGACCCGCGTGAGTATCAGCTGATCGCGTCTCTTGGCTCGGAGTTTGCGGCGTTCGACGACTCCGTGCCGTTTGTCCGGCGGGAGTCCGACCTGATCCGCCAGGCGGTCGCGCACAACGTGCCAGTCCTCGGCCTCTGCTTCGGCGGCCAGCTGATGGCGCGCGTCCTCGGCGGCGAGTCGTTCCGCTCCAAGCGCTCGGAGATCGGCTGGCTGCCGGTGCGGACGAAAGACCCAGAGCTCGTCGCTGAAGGCCCATGGTTCCAGTGGCATTTCGACTCGTTCACCCTTCCGCCCGGCGCGAAGCTCCTCGCCGATACCGATGTGGGGCCCCAGGCCTACGTAGTCGGAAGAAGCCTCGGCCTCCAGTTCCATCCGGAGGTGACGCCGGCGATTATGGACAGCTGGGTTCGCGCCTACCGCCACGAGCTCGACGGTGACGGGGTCGACCCGGATGCGCTTTTGGAGGAAACCAATCGACGAGCGCCGGCGGTGCGCCGCGCGGCGATGAGCCTTTTCAACCGCTTTCTGGAAAGGATCGCCCGAGTGGGCATGGGAGCGCCTCATGGCGGTTAAGGAAGCCCAGCGCACCAACGAGACCTCTGCGCCGCACGTTCGCTTTGAACGCATCCACCAGCTTCGAGCACACGAATACGTCGCCGAGCAGGTCCGGCGCCACATCGCTCTGCGCCTGATCAAGCCGGGCGAGGCGCTTCCGGCGGAACGTGAGCTTGCTGTGATGTTCGGCGTCGGGCGCCCGACCATCCAGCATGCGCTGCGGCTGCTCGAAGCCGCCGGACTGGTCGAAGCTCGCCGGGGGCGGGCCGGCGGCACCTTTGTCACCGGCCCCGACCAGGATTCGCTCGCGGCGGACGACCTGATCGTGCGAGTGATCCGGCAGCGCAAGGAGCTCGAAGACCTGCTGCTCTACAGGCGCCTCATTGAGCCGGCTGTGGCGGGCGTCGCCGCCAACACGCGGCGCGCAGCAGATCTGGCTGCCATGCGACTGGCGATTCGCGGGATGGTCGCTGCCACCAGCGAGCCTGACTACATGCGGCACGACACCGACTTTCACATTGCTGTCGCACGCGCAACCGGCAACACCTATCTAGTTCGCGCGATCGAAGAGATCCGGATGCGTATGAACGACGCGATGACTCTTCTGCCGGAGTCGGATGCATGGCACAAGCGCATCTCGCGCGAGCACGAGGACCTGTTGGAAGCAGTCGAAGGCGGGAGCGCCGAGGCAGCCGAAACGGTCATGCGGAGGCACGTTGCCCACAGCGAACAGGGACTGCGCGCAGTCCTCGCCGCCATCCGGCGGCGCGGCATGTGGAAGTAGGGAGGGGGATGCCGGTGCAGGCAACCGTCCGGGCCGACGAGACGAATGTCTTTCCAAGGTTCCTGGACCTCGCCTACCCGAACATCGAGCGGGGAAAGGGGGTCTGGCTTGAGACGACCGACGGCCACCGTGTCCTCGATGCCTGCTCAGGCGGCGCTATGGTCGCGTGCCTCGGCCATGGGGTGCGCGAGATCGCCGCTGCGGCGGCGGTCCAGGCCGAGCACATCGCCTACTTCTACAACCACCACTTCACGAGCCGGCCGCAGGAGGAGCTGGCGGACCGAGTGCTGGAGGTCGTGGCGCCCGAGATGGCGCGGATCAAACTGGCTTCGGGAGGTTCGGAGGCCAATGAGACGGCCCTTCGGCTCGCTCGCACCTACCACGTCGACCGGGGCCAGCGGCAGCGCTGGCAGGTCATCTCGCCGGCGCAGTCGTATCACGGCTCGACGTTTGGCACCCTCGCGTTGAGCGGCCGCCCGCGCTCGCTCCAGGCCCCCTACTCCGAGTACATGCCGGCCTACCTGCACATCCCGCCGTCAACGGCGCGCCTCGACCCGACCGGTGAGGCTGCGCTCAAGGACCTGGATCGGGCGCTGAAAGAGGCCGGCCCCGACACGGTCTCAGCGTTCTTCTGCGAACCGGTCAGCGCCGCCGCGCTGCCGGGATACTCGCCGCCGGACCGCTTCTGGGAAGGACTGGCGGAGCGCCGCGAGAAATATGGCTTTGTCATCTGCTTCGACGAGATCGTCACCGGCGTCGGCCGTGTCGGGACTTGGCTCGCCGCGCATCAGCTGCCAGTCAAGCCGGACATCGTGACGATCGGCAAGGGCCTGGGCGCGGGCTACTGGCCGCTGGCTGCGGTGCTGTGCCGCGAGCCCATCTATGACGCCATCGCGGAGGGCTCAGCTGAGTTCGACCTCGGACACACCTGGGACGGGGCGCCGCTTCCGAGCGCCGTGGGCCTCGCTGTCCTCGACTACATCGTGCGGCACAAGCTCGTCGATCGCGTGCGGGAACGCGGACCGCGCCTACGCGACCAGCTGCAGGCTGCCTTGAAGGGATCGCCGATCGTGGGAGAGGTTCGCGGTCGCGGCTTCCTGCTTGGTGTCTCGCTGGTCGACCCGCGCGACGGCAAGTCGTTCTTACCCCACGAGATCGACGCGGCGACGCTTGTCGACGACATCGCTTTCGATCTCGGCCTGCTTGTCACCTCATCCCATTCGACCCCAGATGGGTACGCGGGCGATGAGGTCCTTCTGGCGCCGGCTTTCACCAGCACCGACGAGGAGCTGGACGAGATGGTCGAGCGGTTCAAAGCGACGATCGAAGCGGTCGAGAAGGCGGTTGGCAACCAGCTGTGAGCACCATCGACGCGGCGGCTAAGCCGGCAAAGCGCGTGGAATCCGCGCCATCGCCGGCGAGCGAGGGTGGCGAGTTCATCCTCCTCGGGATCCCCGACGTCAACGGATCGATCCGCGGCAAGGCGCTGCGGCCCGCGGCCTTCGAATCTGCTCTCCGCCACGGGACCGTGATGACCGACCTGCTGCTGGCTCTCGACCCGACGGACACACCGATCAGCGACTACACGAAATTCGGCATCCGCTCAGGTGCCGGGGACCTGCTGGTGCGCCCCGACATCAGCACCCTTCACGACTTGACCTGGCGGCCGGGCTGGAAGGTCTGCCTCGC
>JBGQGI010000065.1:0-7607 GCA_041497375.1 Candidatus Dormibacteraceae bacterium
AGATTACAAAGCTCGCCACCAGCAGGCTGACGATGAGCATCGCCAGCCGGCGAACAAAGAACCGCAGCCGCACGGCCTCAGCCTAGGTCCCGCCCAGCTTGTCCGCCCATGGCGAGAACATGTACGCGAACGAGGAGTAGGTCCCGGAAAGGTTGTTGCTCGTTATAAGCACGATCAACGGCTGAAGCACAGGGATCCAGGGCAGGTCGGTGGCGATGGCCTTCTCGACGTCGGCCACCTTTTGGGCCCGCGCGTTCGGGTCGGCGGTGCCCCGCGCATCGTCAAACATCGCGGCGATCTTTGCGTGGTCGGCCGCATTCGGGTCGGTGCCCTGGACGCCCCAGCCGTCGAAGTTCTGCGACCCCTCCGGGATGAGCAGGGTTGCGAGCAGCGCCTCTGGGCCTGCGTAGTCGCCGTAGTTGAGGGTGAAGAATCCGTCGATGCCGACGCGTGCTTTGGGGTCGATGAAGAAGTTGATGAAGTTCTGGGCCGAGACCGAGTGAAGCGTGGCCTTCATGCCGATCGCCTCAGCTGCGGCTTTTAGGGCAGCGGCCTCGATGGAGATGCCGGTTAGCTCACTCGACATGCCGATCGTGATCGACTTGCCGGCCGCGCCCGCGTCGATGATCAGCTGCTTGGCCTTGGTGAGGTCCTGGTTCATGTCAGGCGATGCGTCGTAGGCCGCCTGGAACACGCTCTTGCCGTAACCGAAGCTACCGGAGTTGGAGATCCATTTCGGTATCGTGGCGGTCCCTTTGTAGATCGCGTCGACAAGGCCCTTGCGGTCAAGCGCCATCGACAGCGCCTGGCGCACTCGGACGTCGCCGAGCGGACCTTTGAGGTCGCTGACGATGAACGCGTCCGTATACCAGCCCGGGCCATAGGTGACGGTGACCGCCTTGTTTGTCTTCAGCTGGTCGAGCGTGGTGAGCGACTGCGTGAACGAGCCGTTGATGCTTCCGGTGATCAACGCAGACGTGAGCGATGCGTCGTTCGGGGCACCCTTGATGTCGATCTCCCTGACCAGGGGCTTGACGCTGGAGTCCCAGTAGTTGTCGTTGCGGACCATGACAACTGCGACCCCAGGCGTGAAGGATTGGAACTTGTACGCTCCGGTGCCCATGATCTTGCCGGCGGGCGTGCCGTAGTTGCTGCCCTGCGCCAACGCGAACTGCTTCTCGATGATCATCGCCGGGATCGACGCCAGCTCGCCGATAAACCAGTAGTCGGCCTGCTTCATCTTGATGGTCACCTCGCTCGCGCCGGTCGCTGTGATCGACTGGACGCGGGTGAACACCGCCGGGTAGAAGCCGGCCAGCTTGGCGTCGGTATTGCGGTTGAGGCTGAAGACGACGTCATCCGTGGTGACCGGGTGGCCATCCCAGAACGTCACTCCAGGCTTGAGGGTCAAAACGATGGTGAGCGGGTCGGGGTTCGTCATCGTCGCGAGCCCCGGCTCGATCGAGCCGTCAGGGGCCTGCCGTAGCAGGGACTCATACAGCAGCGAGTCGGTCGTGTTCTCGGGGTAGTCGAAGGCGTAGATCGGGTCGAGCGAGTTCACGTCGCGGTACACAGCCCATACAACCTTGTCGACCGGTTTGGTCCCGGCTTTGGTCGTGACCGCCAGCTGCTGCCCGCCCTGCGGCCCGGTGGTGGTGCGGCCGCCGCAAGCGGTGACCAGCAGCCCGAGCATCCCGATAGCTGCGATCAGCCTGAGAGTGGTGTGCTTCCCGTACATCGCTCCTTCCTTCGCCGGCCGGGCCGGCCGCCTACCTCGAGATTTCTCCGCTGCAGTCTAGCCCCCACGCGAGGACAACAAAAGGAGGTGTTTCGGCCAAGGCGCTGCGCCCCGCCACGGGTGAAGTCAGGCCGAGGCTGTGGCCCCGACCTTCGAGTGCTTCTTGTTTGCCACCGCGGTTCCCTCGAGAACGACCTTGAGCGCGTGGCTCTTCGCGGCGTTGCCGAACACCTCGTAAGCCTCCATCGCCTGGTCCATCGGGAAGTGGTGCGTGGCCAGCACCGTCGGGTCGAGCCTGCCGCCCTCGATCAGTGAGAGCAGCTGCGGGATGGTGCGTGTGTCCACCAGACCCGTCGTGATCGTGACGTCCTTGATCCAGAGCTTCTCCAGATGCAGGGTCGCGGCCTTGCCATGGACGCCCACGTTCGCCAGCTTGCCGCCGGCGCGGATCAGCTCCGCGGCCAGCTCAAAGGTTGACGGGAGTCCGACGGCCTCGACTGCCACGTCGGCACCGAATCCGCCTGTGAGCTCGAGGACACGCTTGACCGCGTCCTCGCGGCCGTTGTTGATGGTGATGTCGGCGCCAAACTCCTTCGCCTTCGCCAGCCGGCCGTCGTCGAGGTCGATGACGATGATGTGCGCCGGCGTGTACAGCTTGGAGGTCATGACCGCGGCCAGGCCGATCGGGCCTGCGCCGACGATGGCAACCGTGTCGCCTGGCTTCACGCCGCCGTTGAGGACGCCCACCTCGAATGAGGTCGGCAGGATGTCAGACAGGAACAGAACCTGCTCATCAGTGAGCCCAGATGGAATCTTGTACAACGAGTTGTCAGCGAACGGAACCCTGGCGTACTCGGCCTGGAGCCCGTCGATCATGTGGCCGAAGATCCAGCCGCCGCCCCCGATGCACTGGCCGTAGCGGGCCTCCTTGCAGAACCGGCAGCTCCCGCACGAGGTGATGCACGACACCAGGACGTGGTCGCCGATCTGAAAGTTGGTCACCGCGGAGCCTGTCTCGACAACGGTGCCGACCGCCTCGTGGCCGAGGATGGTTCCAGCCTTCACCGCGGGCACATCGCCTTTGAGGATGTGCAGGTCGGTACCGCAAATCGTGGCGGTGTCGATCTTGACGATGGCGTCAGTTGGCAACTGGATGGTTGGGCTTGGAACGGTGTCCCAGGACTTCTGGCCGGGACCGTGATATACGAGTGCCTTCATGTCGTTTCCCTTTCGTTAACTGAGTACAGGTTGCGCGTCATGCCGCCGAATTCCAGCCTGTTCCCGCCGCCACGCTGGATCGAGGGCCAAAAGACCCCGGCTTCTGGGGACAGAAGGCCCAATGGATAGCTCCGGCTCACGATAAGGGTGATCCGGTGCCTCACTGACGGCAACGCGCCTAAGTCGTGCCGAAATGTGACCGCAACATTTGTAATGCAGCTAAGCAGCGAATTTTGCTGACAGCGACCAATCCTGGGTGCCACATTCTCCTGACGTGCACCGCGTCTGGGAAACACCACCTCAAAGTGTCGATGAGCGTGTGCGCCAAGAGTTCGAGCGAGGCATGAAGCAGCCTTCGAGCCGGCACCGATGAATACGCCTTCGCGACCACTGGAGGGCGAGCACATTGAAACCAATCGCTGGGAGGACGCGCGCCACTGGATGAGCATCTATGCCGATCTGCTCGAGTTCAAGCGTGGAATCCTCGATCGAGTGAGGCGCGACGTGGCCAAGCTGCATCCTGTCGCGCGGATGGCCGCAGAGGCTGACGTCAGGATCATCGAGGGCCAGATGGATGGCTATCAGCGACGCCTCGAGCTTTGGTCCCAGCGCGTCTGGGATCTGCACGGCCTGTGGCTCGATCCGGACGGGCGAGTCATAAGGTACAAGGGTGGGCAGCTCACGCTGACCGTCCGAGAGTTTCAGCTGCTGCAGTTCCTGCTCGATCATCCCCACCGGTACTTCACGGTGAGCCAGATCCTTGGCCAGGCCTGGGGCGAGCCTTCGCTCTTTCCAGAAGAGGTCCGGAACTACGTGCGGCGGGTGCGCAAGCTGCTGAAGGAATTGGACATCCCGTGCGATCTGGTCAACCGACCCGGCCGTGGCTACTCGCTTGTGTTCCGCCTCGATAAGTAACGGCCTGGGGCTGCGACCGCAATACTTTGAGGGCCGGGCCCTGATCCGGCAGAGGGAGTGTGCCATGGGAAAACGCAAAAATAAGCCTCACTTTCGGCAGCGAGCTCGTCTGCCGCGAATCCTTGTCGTTGACGCGAATGCCGGATACCGCTCCGTCATCTCGCATGTGGTCGAGTTGGCCGGAGGGGAGTTCGAGAGCGTGGCTGAGTTTGAAGCGGCCAGGCGTCAGCTCGAGAGGTCCACGAAGTTTGACCTGGTCATCCTCGGCATGAGCGCGGAATCCCGTGTGACCCCCAAGCAACTGGGAGAGCTGAGAGCTGAGGCTCGGTCTCCTTTCATCTTGCTCGACGAGTCGTCCGGCGATGCCGGAGCCACACTCGAAACGTATGAAGCCGGTGCCAGCCAGGTCCTGCCCAAGCCGTTCGTACCTGACGCTCTGATCGGAGCGATCAGGTCGGAGCTGCGCGGGCCTGACCCTGCCTCTGTGGTTTCGATCGCAACCAAAATCGAGATGGGAGGCCTCGTCTTTGACGCCAAGATGCGAACAGTCAAAAGTGACGGGGTGACTGTCGCCTTGACAAAGCGCGAGTGGCAGCTGCTGTCGTTCTTCTTGGCCAATCCGAACCAGCTATTCGCTGCCGAGGACGTTGCTCTGCCGGCCTGGGGTCCCGACGCTTCGATCGAGCAGTTCCGGACCTACGTAACGCGTCTTCGGAAGAAGCTCTCACCGTTTGACGGCGTTTGCGAGGTGGTCAACGAGAAGGGCAAGGGTTACCGACTCGTACTCCAGCAGCCAAAGCTTTCCAAGGCATAGGCAGACTCGCTGGGGAGAAATTGGTCAGGCGCTGCGGTCCAGGACAACCTCGTTCTGCCCGCGCTGCTCGTACCACCTGGCCTCTGCCTCCCCGATCGGCGTCGAGGCCGGGCCGTTGATGAAAGGCCAGATCTCCTCGGCGATGCGTCTCCAGTTGGCGGTGGAGTTGAGGCTTCCCAGCACCGCGTAGAGGCCCAGGTTGATGCGCTGCAGGATCGCGTACGTGCGGGGGACGTCGCTGTACGGCGCCAGCGGGCTGCGGGCGTCGAAGAAGCGCTTCACGATCGCCGACGCATAGGCCGGCGTGATCGTCATCGGTGCGTCGCGCATCACAGTCCCGTAGAAATGACCGAAGCGATCGACCACCGCCTGGGTGGGAACGGGCGCGCCCGCCTGGAGGAAGCCGGCTCTTTCCATCGCCTTGCGAAAGCTGTCGCCATCGCCCTCGATGACCATGAAACGCACGCCGTCGATGAGTGGTGCGAGGTCGTCATCCGTGAAGCGCTTCGTCAATCCGAAATCCAGGAAGCTCACGCGCCCCCGGCCGTGAAACAAGTAGTTTCCGGGGTGAGGATCGCCATTGAATGCGTGCAGCCTGTAAAGGCTGCGAAAGACGAACCGGTAGATGGTCTCGGCCGCCATGTCCCTCTCGCGCTGATCCCAACCCTGGAGCTCGTCGAACCGCGATCCGGCCACCAGCTCGCTCGTCAGCACCCTTGCCGTGCTCAGCTCCCTGACCACCTCGGGGACGTGGATGAAGGGGTGCCCTTTGAAGTAGCGCGCGAAGAGCTCCTGGCTCGCCGCCTCGAGGTTGTAGTCAACCTCCTCCTTCAGCCTGTCCCCCAGCTCTTCGACCAGCGAGCGGGTGTCAAGGCCGGGGAAGGCCGCCGCAGCAATCCGCCGCAGCAGACCGACGTTGCGGAGATCGGACGTCATGCTGCGCGCGATGCCGGGGTATTGAACCTTGACGGCGACGGCACGTCCGCTTCGGGTGATGGCGCGGTGCACCTGCCCGATCGACGCAGCTGCGAACGGAACGGGGTCCCAGCGCGCGAAGATGCGCTCCGGCTCGTCACCCAGCTCTTCGCGGATCACAGACGACGCGAGGCCTTCGCTCATCGGCGGCGCCTTGTGCTGCAGCCTGGCCATGGCGGCGCGGAATGTGAGCGGCATGTCTTCGTCGATATAGCTCGCCATCTGGCCGAGCTTCATCAGCACCCCTTTCATGGAGCCCAGCTCCTCGGCGACATCGTCGGCAGTCCGCAGGGCAAGGTCGTGACGCAGCTCGCTGCGCCGGTCGACGGAGGCGAAGATCAGGCGAGGCGAACGCGCGACGTAGCGCCCGCCGACCCGGAGCGCGAGGCGGCCGAGGGCACCGGCTCGACCGAGCCTGGACTGCAGCATCGCCGCGCGTGTCGCCGGCTTGCTCAACCGCGACTGCGGAGCTCGATTCGCTCCCTGGCCTCGAGTACGCCGGGCAACGACTCGAACATCAAGTCGACAGCGCCGATGAGCTGCCTCACCGCGTCTCGCTCCATCGATTCCGCCGAGGGTTTGGTGAAGCCGTACATTTCGCGCGCCCACTCGGGCAACGTGCCGATGGCGACCTGTCCGAGGTCGTGCCACAGCTCGAGAAGGTCGGGGCTGAGATCGGGCGGGTCGAGGACGATGGCGATGGCTTCACGCGCCGCCGGCGTTGCCTGGCGGAGTTCCACCGACTCGATGTACGCGCGCAGTTCCTGCACGCTGGACGGGACGCGCTCGGGCGGAACACCGAGGATCACGGCGAAGGGGACCATCTCGGCGACATAGCGATCAGCCGCGGCGGCATCAAGGCCGCGCCCATAACGCTGCACGACATGGACTATCGAATCCACCATGCCGGCGTGGACCCAAAGCAGCAGCTCCGGGTCCTCGGCACTGTAATGGAGCCCTGTCGCCGGATCGGTGCCTCGGACGTGCGTGTGCACGGCGCGGACCCGAGCCGCGGCGGCGTTGGCGGCGGCAGTGTCCCCATAGGTGACGGTCAACACGTAGCCGCTGGTGGCGGCGAGACGGCCGAGGGGGTCGCGGCGCCAGTCGCTGTGCTCGGCAACACCCGCCATGGCGAGCGGATGCAGAGCCTGGACCATGAGCGAGCGCATGCCGGCGAGTGGAAATGCCCGATCGCGGTTGACGCGCCAAACCACGCTTTGCGGTCCGAACAGACCCGCATCGGCCGGGTGCTCCGGAACAGAACGCGCGTAAGCGCGCGCGAGGGGAGACATGACCTCCAATCGCGCCTCGCCGTCTATCTGGGAGCTCATGGGCTCAAGGCTCATGCGGCCACGATACCGCGACATTTCTTATGTCGGGTAATGCAGCTCCGGGCCCCAGGTCTTGCCTCTGCCTTCAGGGGTCGTGTCGAAGATGCTCCAGAGAGGCCACATGAAGTCGACGTGACGCATGTCCTGCCCGGGGTCCCCGCCTGCGAACCAGAGCTCGCTGCTCCACGAGTGGTGGATCTTCTTGCCGCGGCGCACGAAGACATGGGCGAGCGGGAACTGCTGGCCGTCCGGTCCTTCCGCGTTGTAGTCGCGGTTGAAATCGCTGCCTGCGGACGACAGTAAGTAGGTGTGCCGCCAGCCACGGTTGTTCGCGTGTTCTCGGAATTCGGCGATCGGAGCTTTGGCGACCACCACGAAGTTGATCCTCTGCACGGCGTGACGCGCCGCCCCGTCGATGGCGTCGATGATCGACGTGCATGACGGTATGCGGGAGGGGCCGGCGCGCTGCCGGCCCCTCGAATTGAAACCGAGCGGGACTAAGGGTTGATCAGGCTGATCCTGGTGTCCCAGTGGGCAAGCGCGGTGCGGGTGCCGCCGCACCTGAAGTTCGTCGCCACGTAGGTGGCGAAGCTGCAGGTCTGCCCGATGTACTCGG
>JBGQGI010000066.1:0-7557 GCA_041497375.1 Candidatus Dormibacteraceae bacterium
AAGCGGGCCGCCTTTACGCTCACGATTCGACACGATCAGCAGGCACCTGAGGTCTAGCCCGACCAGCTAGTCCATCGAGGTCAGCATCCTAGGATCCCAGGATGCTCCGATACGGCGAGGAGCCCTTTCGCTGCAGAATGAGTTGCTGTGCGAGCTCGTGAGGGGAAATCAACGGCCAAGCCCGATCGACCCCATGTCGGGGCCGACCGCACCATCGACCGAAACGGCCCGATGCCGTATCACCACCAGCTTTACGAGATCCTCAGCGACGCTATAGACCGAAACGTCTGGCAGGCTGGCGAGATGATCCCATCCGAGGCGCAACTGAGGGCAAATTACGGCATCAGCCGGACCGTGATCCGGAAAGCTCTTGACCGGCTGGTGGCTGCCGGCAGGGTACAGCGCCTGAAGGGCAAGGGGACAGTCATCCAGCCGGTTCGGTTCCGCCATGAGCTCAACCTCGCCGCGGTGGAGTGGGCTGGACTCATGGCATCGGTGACCGTTGGCCGCATCCTTGACTCCCGCATAGTCTCGGCCGGCACAGTTGGTGCGCCGCTCGGCCTCGACGCCGATCGTGAAGTCTTCCAGATTACGTGCCTCCAAACGCAGGAGACGAAGCCGGTCGCGCTGACCCGGTTGTTCCTTCGGACAGACGTGACCTCTGCCATTGAGCAAGCTGCCCAAGCCGGTGACGCGCTCGATCTGGAAGAGCACGGCTCCACGCTGGAACTCCAATTAGCGACTCGGTTTGGCGTCAAAGTCATCCGTTCCGAGGCGTCGCTCGAACCCATGTTGTGCGGCGAATTAGAGGCCAGGGAACTGGGGATCGATGGGCATCAACCTGTCTTCCGCCTAACTACACTCTCCTACGACTGGAACGAAAATCCCATCGCCTACGGCCGCACGATCTTCACCCCTGAACGGTCCCGTATTGGTTTCGTGATGAAGAACGGTCAGCCACTGCCAGAATCCGTCTAGCGTTTCGCGTATACCCACGCCTGCCGTGCAATCATGCGCAAGGGCCTGATCGAGCTCTAGGGTCCCCGCACCAAGGGACTTAAGCCATCGTCGAGTGGAAGGTGCCGTGATCGAGTTCTTGGATCCGGAAGCCATCCTTTTATAGGGGCGGCCGCCGCGCTCCACCATGGCGACAAACCCGCCCATCCGGCGTAATACAGGGGCATGCAGCTACAACGAGGGGCCCTGAAGCCGGCGCACTTCACCCGCCCACGCACGCGCTCCGCCTGGTAAAGGCCCCAATCGGGGCTACACCTGTGCCCCAAGGTTGGAAACGCGGGGGGTGGCTCGACAGCTACTTCTTTCGTGCCGTGGCCGGCCTGCTGGTAGTGTCGATTCCAATCTCCGTCGTCCTCGGGGTCGTGATGACCAACTTGAGCACCCAGACCGGCCTCGAGCAGGCCAAGAACCGATCGGAGGTGGCCGCCGACAATGCCGCGTTCCGGATCACGGATTGGGTGAGCGAGCGCAAGGCCGAGTTGCGACGGGTGGCGTTGGGCGAGGTCGGCCACGTCGGCTCGGCATCAGCGGCGCGGGACATGCTGGGAACGTCTGCCGCGCATCTGGACTTCGCAACGGTTGAGGTCATCGATGCCGCCGGGGCGATCGTGGCGACCACACGACCGGATTCCGGCCTCTTGCTGGGAACCGGCTCGACCGCCACCGAACGCCTCCAGGGCGAGACCTTCCAACCCATCCAGAAGGGCCCGTCCGGGGTGACATGGATCATCACCGCGCCGATCATCGGCCTGGACGAGAAGTCGCAGGGCTTCGTCGCGGGCAACCTCTACGTCTCAGTGCTGGGAAGGTTGTTGAGCGGCGCCGGCTCACAAGACCAATTCGACAAGGGCGAGGAGGTCCACGTCGCCGACGCACAACGCTTCATCCTCTACAGCTTGGACTGGGGCATCGTGCCCGACAACAACACCATCATCACGAAGGGTGGCCTCAGCCTCAAAGCCGAGGGCAGAATCGTCGATCTGGCGAACACCAGCGGCTCGGGCTCTTTGCAGAGCAACGATTATCGAAACCACGACGTCCTGGCCGGTTATAAGCTGATCTCGAGCCTCGGCTGGGTGGTGATCGCCTCACATGACACTGCGGCGGCTCTGGCTCCGGTCCACCAGCAGCAGCTTGTAGGTTCGCTGTTCTTGGCCTTGAGCGCGCTGCTACTGGTCGGGTTCGCCGTCGTGCTGGCGATCTTCACGACGCGACCGATCGTTGCTCTCTCTCGCGCCGCGGCGAGCGTTGAAGCAGGGGATCTCTCCGCCCGCGTCGAGCTCAAGGGTGGCGGAGAGGTCCGCCGGCTCGCCGACACGTTCAATGCGATGGTCGAGCGCCTGAGCAGCGTCCTGTTCCGCTTGCGCGGCGAGGTCAGCGAATCGGCCGGCAAGCTGGCGGCGGTCGCCGAGCAGCTTGCGTCCGCCACCTTCGAGCAGACCACGTCCGCCACCGCGACCTCGGCCAGCATGGAGGAGCTCTCGCGCAGCTCGGCGGCGGTCGCGGAGACCGTTGATCGCGTCGCCAGCCAGGCCGCCGAGACGCAGACCAACCTGGAGTTGGCGCAGGCCGACCTTAAGGCGTCCGGCGATCGCACCCTCGCCCTCGCCGGCAGAATCAACGAGATCGAAAGCATCCTCGACCTCATCAACGACATCGCCGACCAGACCAACCTGCTCGCCCTCAACGCCGCCATCGAAGCCGCCCGCGCCGGCGACGCCGGCCGCGGCTTCGCCGTCGTCGCCGACGAGGTGCGCCGGCTGGCCGAGCGCTCCAAGGCCGCCGCCGCCCAGATCGCCAAGCTGGTCGAGGGCGCACAGGCCCAGAGCAGCGAAACCGTAATGGCCCTCGAGAAGGGCGCGAAGCAGATGGAGCGCGGCCTCGCGATGATGCAGGCGATGACCGAGGTGAGCGGTCAGGTCCGGCTCGCCAACCAGCAGCAGCGCGCCTCCACCGAGCAGGTCGTGCTCGCTATCGAGCACATCGCCGAGGGCAGTCGAGCGGTCGCCGCCACCGCCCAGGAGATCGCGTCCGCGGCGGCCCGACAGGGTGCACTTGCTGCGGAGCTCGCGGATTCGGGCTGGGAGAACCTGGATAGGGCCGTGGGGCTTACGAAGTCCACGCACGACGGTCTGAAGTCCTAGCCTGGCGATCCTAGCCTTCGGTCATCCTCACCGCCAGCCAGAAGATCCCCAGCGTCACCAGGAACAGCAACGGGGACACCACGCGGGAGACGGCGATCGCAGGACGAGAATCCGTACGGCGCCCGGCGATGGAGTGAACGACGGTGAGCGCCACGACCAGTACCGCCAGGCTCGTCTTCGTTTCCAGGAGCCGGCCGAAATCCGTTCGTGGGATCGCGGAGAGGCTGTAGCCGAGCCGGGGCCACGCCATCGCAGCTCCCGATACGGCGATCAGGGCCCACGCTATGACGGACCCGAACAGGAAGGCACGCCCAGTTCGTGACATCAAGCGCCGAAAGGTCGGCTGGCCCAGGGTGCGCGCTGCGATCAGAGCAAACATCGCAAGGAAAATCAGGCCGCCGAGCCAGAAGGCCGCAGCGACCAGGTGGATCACACGCCAGGTCTCGTCCAATCTCTCCACTCATGACGGGATTCCGGCGCGAGTCTCGGCATCAGAAGGGCAATACCCAGCCGACCAGCCCCGTCACTACAAACATCGCCTGGACCGCGTTGGTTGCTCCGGGTCGCGCCAGCCCACTGCGAAGCGGTCCCCAAAAGGCGAGCACCAGCCAGGCGAACGGCATCGCCATCAACTCCGCGATTCCGGCGGCGGTCGCCTGACCGGGATAGCTCGGATAGACGAAGGCGTTTGCAAGCTCAGCGAGCACGAGGGGCCACATGACCACGTTGGCGCCGATGAACAGCGCTGCTTTTCGAGTCCCACTGAGCTGGGGCACCGCCCAGCCCAAGGCGCCGCCTCCGACTAGCAGCGTCGCGTGAGTGAATATGTGTGCTACCTGATTGGTCTCGGCCCAGCTGAGCAGAGGCGGCAAGTGCCAGGCGAACGCGGCAGCCAGGCCCGCCCAAGCCACAACAGTTCGGCCCGGAAGCCTCACCCGATCGCGTAACTCGTAGCCCACGATGGCTCCGGCGACGACCCATAGCCAGTGCGCGAAGTGATGCACCACCAGGTTCTGAGCGCTCAGACCCGCCACCGTCGGCGAGACGAGGGTCAGCAACATCAGCGGCCCGGCAAGCCAGCCTCGAGTGCCCGACGACGACGCTTCAGACCTGGCTGGATGCAATCTCAGAGCGGGGTGCAGGCTCGGGCAGGTTGTAGTGAGATGAGGTCAAGAAGACGTCGACCAGGTCGTAGCAGACCATGATCGCCCCTGTCAGAGCGACCGCGGCGCAGGCCACCCCGATCCACGCCAGAAGCTCTGTGCCGGACAGCGGATAGAAATATCTCCTCGGCGCGGACATGCTCCCTGAGATGTACCAGCACAGCACTAGACCATAGCCGCCGAAGCCCATCAGAGCCGCCGCACGGCGTCCGACGCTTTCCTTCATTTGCCGGCCCGTGAGTTTCGGAATGATGTGATACGTAGCGCCGATCAAGAAGAACATCACCCCCAAGGCCATGTAGGTGTGAAAGTGAGCGGGCACCCAGAGCGTGTTGTGGAACAACTGGTTGAGGGAGATCGTGGAGTCGATCACCGCCCCGAACCCCCCGATCGCCCAGCCGGCCATGGCCATCAGCGTGAAGAGTGGAGCTGCACTCCATCGGATACCGGAACGCCATACCAACACCAGCCCGCCGTAGATGGTCACAGTCATAGGAGGGATAGCCGCCGCGTAGGAGACGACGTTTCCCACCCACTGCACGGCCTCGGGCTGGGCGAAGTCCTGATACAGGTGATGGAAGAAGGCCAGCATGACGATCGCCAGTGTGGCCAGCCAGCCGGCAACCAGGGCGCGGCTCAAGCGCCAGGGGCGCTTCGTATAGAGGGGTAGAACGCTGTAGGCGATGCCGGCGGCGACATAGATCTGAAGGTTGGCGAGCGTGTGGCCGGTGAAGTAGATCATGTTCTTCGCCACCAGCGCGTTCAAGGTCAGGCTGGGGAAGACCAAGCTGGTCAGCATCAACACCACGATCAGAGCGCCAATGAGGCACGCGCTGAGGCCGAGGATCGCAACCACGGTGCCGGCGATGAGACTCGGATTCGTGGTGGTCGGCTCGCTGTCATCAGCGTGACCGTGGCCTGCCGAGCCGAAAACGTAGAAGCCAAGAAGCCGCTGGAGGCTGCCGCAGCGCTTGAGGCTCGCCCGCAAGAAGTCGAGGCACCAGAGGAGGAAACCGACGACCGCCAGCGCCAGTCCGATGAGGTAGCTGGCCGCACCGATCGCCGCAGTCGCCGTTCCTGAGCCAGGATGCTCGGGCAATGGGTACAGGAACGTCCAGGCGGACGAGTAACCGAAAACCAGGACCGCAAGCACGATCATCACCAGGCCGCTCAGAGTCAGCAGATAAACGATTCGGTTGACGGTGACACTGAGCTCGATCTGATTGCTGACCTGATACCAGAGCACCGCCGCTGCAGCCATCAGGCCTACCGCGACCATTCCGCTGCCGTGAACGCTCATCACCTGGTAGAAAACATCGGCGCTCACAAGGTTGCCGCCGCTGGCTTGAGCCAGTCGCATGACGCCGCCGGCCAGGGCCAAGCCCAACAAGACCAAGCCGCTGGTCACCAGCCAGATCCTGGTGATCCGCTGGGCGCGGAGCTGCCTCAGCAGCAGCAGCCGGTCGCGCATGTCGAAACGTGAAGGGACATGAACATGGAGCTGTGGCCGGGACCGCAATACTCAAGGCAGCGGACGGTGTACTCACCCGCCTCTGACAGCTGCAGGACCAGGTGGTTGGTGTATCCGGGCATCGCTTGCACCTGTCCGACCAGGTGGCCGGAGGGGTCGTAGAGCCCGAAGCCATGATTGACATCCACGCTGGTGACTGCCAAGTCCACTTTGCCCCCAGCCCCGACGGCGCCGTCGATCCTCCAGGAGTACTGACTACCGGAGACATTTACGTGCATCGCTGCCGGTCCCGAGGCGAGTCGGTAGTTCGCGTATGGGATGTAGGGCAGCGCGGTTAGGAACGCCGCCGCCAAGACGCCGCCGAGTGCGAAGAACCAGACCAGTCGCAGCCTGTAAGCCCGTCCGGCCACCTCCGGATACGGCGTGGGTCCGCGACGCGCCACCTGTGAAACCACCACGAAGACGCAACCGAGGGCCAGCGCTCCGGCCAGGAAGACCCCGAGGGCCAAATAGGTGATCATCGGCGCCAACCTCCCGCTCCGCCTTTCACGGCCCCACTATTATTCACTATTGATTTCGTATTATTCAATGGCCGATGGCCGACCTCTCCATCAAGACGCACAAGGCCCTCGCTGATGTCAGCCGCTTCCGGATCCTCGAGGACCTGCGCGGGCGGGGCCCTCTCGACTCGCGCGAGCTGGGGCGTTTGATCGGGCTCCACCCCAACACCGTCCGCTCGCATGTCGATCAGCTCATCGAGGTCGGCCTGGTCCGCGCCGTGACGGCGCCCGCCGCCGGTCGTGGGCGCCCTCGCGTCCTTTATGAGGCGATTGCGGCTTCCGCCTCAGTGCAGCAAGTCGGCTACCGACTGCTGGCGCAGATCCTGGCCAGCTATCTCGCCGGTACCGATCACCCACAGGTTGTCGCCGAGAGCGCAGGCCGGGCCTGGGGCAGCTATCTGGCCGAGAAACCGCAGCCGTCGACTGAGCTCTCGGTCGACGAAGCCACGCAGAAGGTAGTCGAGCTCTTCGATGAGCTCGGGTTCATGCCCGAGGCCGTGGCGGAATCCGACGAGCGCAAGATCCTGCTTCACAGCTGCCCCTTCCGAGAGGTGGCCGAGTCGAACCAGAGAGTCGTGTGCGCCGTCCACCTCGGCATGCTGAAGGGCGCGCTGGCGGAGATGGGCGCCCCGCTCCAGGCCACCCGCCTGGAGCCTTTCGTGGAGCCCACACTCTGCGTCGCCCACCTACGAAGAAACGCGACCCCGCGACCCCGAGGAGGTGTCCGCCGTGCACATTCAAAACATCCGGCCGTCGCCTGACCTCGAGTCAATCGACCGGCCGCTATGCGGGCAACCGGTGCTCACGACCCAGAGAATCCTCGACGTCGTGAACCAAGTCACGAGCCAGAGCCGGTGGGCGTTGGACCGCTTGTCGGATTCGGAACAAGCTTCTGATGGAGAAACGAACAATGTCGCGAGACCACCCTCTCGATGAGTTGGCCGGATCGCGTCCGGCCGCCCGCGTTTCGGTTCCCGTCGTCACCACCAACAGCGACACCGAGCTCGAGGCGCTCGGGCGCTCGGCGTCCTATCAACGCAACGATCACGCCTCGGCAACGATCGTGAATCGACCCGGCCTCGGCGTGGTGCTGGTCGCATTGCCGAAGGGTGGACATATGGCTGAACACCGGGTGGGCCGGCCGATCATGCTGCGGGTGTTGGAGGGCAGGGTCCGCCTCACACTCTGGGACCAGACCCTCG
>JBGQGI010000067.1:0-7510 GCA_041497375.1 Candidatus Dormibacteraceae bacterium
GACATGCACGCGGAGGCGACCTCCGAAAAGACGGCAATGGGCTGGCACCTGGACGGCCGGGCCAGCGCAGTGGTCGGCACCCACACCCACATCCCGACCGCTGACGCAAGGGTCCTGCCGGGCGGCACCGCCTATGTCACAGACGTCGGGATGGTTGGCCCCAGGGATGGCTGCATCGGGATGGACAAGGACGTGGTGCTCCAGCGCTTCCTGACGGGCGTGCCAACCAGGTTCGTGGTCGCTTCCGGGCCCGTGACATTCAATTCGGTACTGGTTACCATTAACAGTTCCACCGGCCGGGCAACATCGATCCAACGAATCGACAGAGAGCATTCTTGAAGGGGTTCCAGCAAATGACAGAGCGTGCACCAGTCGAGGTGCTGAAGGTTTCAGCCACCTCCAAGCCTGTCGCCGTCGCCGGAGCCATCGCCGGCGTGATCAGGAGCAAGGGGCGGGTAGAGGTGCAGGCCATCGGAGCGGGCGCCATCAACCAGGCCGTCAAGGCGATCGCCATCTCGCGCGGTTACGTCGCACCCGGGGGCCTCGACCTGGTCTGCATCCCAGCCTTCATCGACATCTCAATCGACGGCGAGGAGCGCACAGGAATCCGTCTTCTGGTGGAGAGCCGCTGACCTCGGAGGCCCCCACGCGAAGCAGGTCGTTTCACATCTGGACGATCGGCTGCCAGATGAACACCGCCGACTCTGAGAGCCTCGCGCGAAAACTCCTGGCGGCCGGCTACGTCGAAGACTCCCTCGACCGGGCGGATGTCGCCATCCTCAACACCTGCGTCGTGCGTCAAGCCTCTGAGGATCGCGTGTACGCCAAGCTCCACGAGCTCAAGGAATGGAAGACGCCCGACCGCACCGTGGCGGTGACGGGATGCATCGTCGCCAAGGAAGGAACCGAGCTGGGGCGGCGCTTCCCGATGCTCGAGCCGATGGTCGTCCCAATAGGCGAGTACGACGCTTTCGTCGCCGGTCTGGATGCGCAATACGACTACTCACAAGGCGAGCCGCTGCCGCAAGCCGGTCGCACCGGCGTCAGCCACTTCGTGCGAGTGATCCAGGGCTGCGACCACAACTGCACTTTCTGCATCGTGCCCAGGGTGCGAGGCCGCGAGCGGCACATTCCACTGAACGCGGTCGTGGCGGAATGCCGGGAGGCTGTCCAGGCCGGCGCCAAAGAAGTCGTGCTCCTGGGCCAGAACGTCGACGATTACTGCGACCCTGATGGCAATGGCGGGCTGGCGGCGCTGGTCACTGCCGTCGAGAAAATTCCCGGCCTCAAGAGGCTGCGCTTCATGACTTCGCATCCGCAGGACCTCGAGCCTCGTCTGCTGGAGGTGATGGCGGCAAGCGACGTGATCTGCCGCGAGCTGCAACTCCCGGTGCAGTCGGGCGACGACGGAATCCTGAAGCGGATGGCTCGTGGTTACCAGACGCGGCACTACCGCGCGATCGTCGAGCAGGCCCGAGCGCTGATGCCGGACATCGGGCTCGTGACCGATGTGATAGTCGGATTCCCTGGCGAGTCGGAAGCGGCATTCATGAACACGCGCCGGCTGCTCGAGGAGATCGAGTTCGACGTAGTGCACCTGGCGATGTACTCGCCGCGGCCTGGGACGTTCGCCGCCGAGCGCATGACCGACGACGTGCCGAACGAAGAGAAGCTGCGCCGGCTGAACGACCTGCTCGCGCTGCAGAAGACAATCGCTGCACGAAAGACCGCGCGATGGGTAGGCCGGAACGTGCAGGTTCTGGTCGAGGGTCAGGATGAGCTTGGCCGCGTTTACGGGCGCATCCGGCAAGGCAAGCGAGCGATCGTGCTCAAGAGCGGCAGAATCGCCGCGGGTGAGCTCATCGACCTGCAGGTCCTGCAATCCACTGCGGGGCAGCTCCTGGGAGTCGTATCAGCGACGTGAAGACAGACGCAGGTCGAGCGCAAGGCTCATCTGCGAGTGCCCCGACCCCGGTGATGCGCCAGTACTGGGAGGCTAAGGAACAGCACCCCGACGCCATCCTTCTATTCCGGCTCGGCGATTTCTACGAGATCTTCTTCGAGGACGCCGTGACCGCCGCCCCCGTCATGGGGGTCACCCTCACGTCGCGGCCGCTTGGCAAGACGGGTCGCGCGCCGATGTGCGGCGTGCCCCATCACGCATGGCAGGTCTACGTGGGCAAACTGCTGCGGGCCGGCCACAAGGTCGCCATCTGCGACCAGAGTCGGCCCCACGACTTCGTCGCGGGGACCTCAAAGGTGAAAGGAGTCGTGCGGCGCGGCGTCACGCGCGTGCTGACGCCGGGCACCGTCGTCGAGGACGCTTACCTGGACCCGTCGCGGCCCAACTACCTCGTGGCGGCATGGACGAAAGGCCCCGACGCCGGCCTGGCAGCCTGCGACATCTCGACCGGTGAGATGCTCCTATGCCAGCTGCCGAGCGAGCGCCTGGCCTCGGAGCTCGAACGCCTCGCTCCGGCCGAGGTGCTCACGCCTCCCGCAGTGGAGGAATACCGGTTCGACCCGGTGCGGGGCCAGCAGCGCCTTCGTGACTTGCTTGGCATCGCGTATGCGGCCTCGGTCGGGGCAGCGGACGCGCCCTTGGCGGTGGGGGCCGCGGGAGTCGTGCTCGACTACCTGAAGCAGAACCAGAACGAGGTGGTTCAGGGATCGTTCAGCGTCCGCACCTACTCGCCTGACGCGACGATGCCGCTCGATGCGGCCACCGTGCGCAACCTCGAGGTGCCCGCGCTGATCAGCCTAATCGATCGGACGCGCACCCCGATCGGGGCGCGCAAGCTGCGGGCGTGGCTCGGTGCGCCGTTGCGCGATGTCGAGTCGATCGAGCTCCGCCTGGGCGCTGTCGACGAGCTTGCATCGTCGCCAACCCTAAGAGCCGGCCCGGCTGCGGCATTGAAAGAGGTGGGCGACCTGGAGAGGCTCGTCTCGCGTGCGGCGCAAGGCCGGGCGAGTCCTCGAGAACTGGTGGCCATGCGCAGGTCTCTCGAAGCCATTCCCGCCCTGCAGGACGCGCTCAAGGGCTGCGACGCCCTGGCGGTGCGAGCTCTCGCTGCGGAGATCAGCGCAGCGCCGGGCCTGGCCGAGGAGCTGAGACGCGGCCTGGTCGAAGACCGGCCCGCGCTCGCGCGTGGAGGCGGTGCGATCCGCCCTGGTTATGACGGCGAGCTCGACGGCATCGTAGAGGCGTCGAGGAGCGCGCGCGACTGGATTGCCGGGCTCGAGCCTTCGGAACGCGCGCGCACCGGGATCCGGTCGCTGAAGGTCGGCTTCAACAAGGTCTTCGGTTACTACATCGAGGTCAGCAACGCGAATTCCGCCGCGCTTCCGGCGGACTACATCCGCAAGCAAACGCTCACCGGAGCCGAGCGCTATCTGACCCCCGAGCTGAAGGAAAAGGAGGCGATCGTCCTCACCGCGCAGGAGCGGATCGTCGCGCGCGAGCTGGAGATCCTCGCTCATCTAGGCGCCAAGGTGGCTGAGTCTTCGGCCTCGCTCCGGACGGGCGCTCAGGCGATTGGCGCCGTCGACGCTCTACTCAGCCTCGCAATCGCTGCTGCCGACCTCGGTTGGCGGCGGCCGGAGGTCAATGCGGGATTGCGGCTCAGCATCAAAGATGGCCGGCACCCGCTGGTCGAGAACAGCCTGCCCGCAGGAGTCTTCGTCGCCAATGACCTCGAGCTCGATCCCGACTCGGAGCAGATAACGATCCTGACGGGACCGAATATGGCAGGAAAGTCGACCTATCTGCGTCAGGCCGCCGTCATCGTGCTGCTCGCCCAGTGCGGCAGCTTTGTTCCGGCCGAGCGAGCGATGGTGGGGCTCGCCGATCGCATCTTCACGCGCGTTGGAGCCCACGACGACATCACCGCCGGCATGTCGACCTTCATGGTCGAGATGACGGAGACGGCTTACATCCTCAACCACGCCACGCGCGCTTCTCTCGTCATCCTGGACGAGGTGGGGAGGGGTACCTCGACCTACGACGGTCTGTCGATCGCGCAGTCGGTGGTCGAGCACCTGCACGATTCACCACGGCTCGGCTGCCGCACGCTGTTCGCCACCCACTACCACGAGCTCACAGCCCTCGCGGAATCCCTGCCCCGCGTCCGCAATCAGCGAGTCGAGGTGCTCGAAGAAGGGGATGCTGTGCGGTTCTTACACAGAGTGGTACCCGGGGGCGCCGACCGCTCGTACGGAATCCACGTCGCGGCGTTGGCAGGCCTGCCATCGGGTGTGATCGCACGCGCACGGCAGGTCCTTGCCGAGCTCGAGAGGCAGCGGCCGCTGGAGCCGCCGGACCAGCAGCTCGGCCTGCCCATCGAGATGGCCCCGGATCCATTGCGGAAGGAGCTGGAGGAGATCGAGCCTGACTCCCTCAGCCCGCTCGAGGCGCTGCAGAAGCTATACGAGCTGCGCTCGCGATTGAGCCAGTGACGAGAATCCATCTGTTGACGCCGGAGATCGCGGATGCCATTGCTGCCGGCGAGGTGATCGAACGGCCGGCATCAGTCGTCAAGGAGCTGGTCGAGAACGCGCTCGATGCGAACGCGCGGCGGGTAACCATCGACGTGCGCGGGGCTGGCAAGATCTCGATCCGGGTCAGCGACGACGGCGATGGCATCTCTGCCGACGACCTGCAGATGGCATTCGTGCGGCACGCCACGAGCAAGGTCGCCAATCTGTCGGACCTCGACGCGATCGCCACGCTGGGATTTCGCGGCGAAGCATTGGCCAGCATCGCGTCGGTGGCGGACGTTGAGTGCAGCAGCGCAGGGGCACGCGTCCGGGTGCGAGCGGGCAATGTGGTTGAGCACGGCGCCGGTCCATTGCTGCCCGGCGTGACGCTCGAGGTCAAGGACCTGTTCGCCAACGTGCCCGCTCGGCTCAAATTTCTCAAGTCCGATGCCACCGAGGTGGCGGCCATCAAAGATGTCGTGAGCGCGTTTGCGCTGCTCCATCCACATGTTCGGTTTCAGCTGACGATTGACGCGCGCAGTGCTGTCAGCAGCACTGGTGACGGTGACCGGCGGCGTGCGATCGGATCCGTGCATGGAATAGCGGTCGCCGCCGAGATGCTCGAGATCATCGGCATGCCGCTCGTCACGGGGATGGTGAGCCAGCCTCGGATGAGCCGAGGCAGCAGGGACGGCATCGTGCTTGCTGTCAACGGCCGTCCGATCAGCTCGAGGCCGCTGGTGTACGCGCTGGAGGACTGCTACCAGGGAATGCTGGAACGCGGCCGGCATCCCATCGCCGTGATCGACATCGGCATCGATCCAGAGCTGGTCGATGTCAACGTCCATCCGGCCAAGCGAGAGGTGCGGTTTCGCGAAGAGGGGGCCGTTTTCTCGGCGCTGCAGCGGGCGGTTCGCGTTGCGCTCGGGGGGAGCCAGCCGTATCAGTACCATTCCGCCGGCACTGCACCGGCTGCGATCGCCCGCGACCCGACGCCGCAGCTCACCTTGCATGAGGCGACGGCGTTGGTGGCCGTCGCTGAAGTGGGAGCTCGCGTCGCGGAAAGCATGCTCAGGCCTATCGGCCAGGTCGGGCCTGGATACCTGGTGGCCGAGGGTCCCGACGGTCTCGTCCTCGTCGACCAGCATGCGGCCCACGAGCGGGTGCTCTACAACCGGCTCCTGGAAAGGCTGCGAACCGGACGCGGCATGACTCAACCGCTGCTGATGCCGCAAGCGGTCGATGTGGAGCCGCGCCTGATCGCCGCCGCCGCCGACCATCGCGCAGACCTTGCGAATCTCGGCCTGGAGTACGAGGAGTTCGGACCGCGCAGCCTGCGCATCACAGCCGTGCCTGTCGAGATGCCCGCGGGGAGGGCGACGGCCGCTGTCCAGGAGACTCTTGCCGCGCTGGCCGACAATCGCGGCGAGGGGGCCCTGGAGAAGGCCGCAGCGGCGCTTGCCTGCCACTCCGCCGTCCGCTTCGGGGATACGCTGGACCTGGCTGAACAGCGGCGGCTCCTTGTCGATCTGGAGGCGGCCGAAGAGGCGGTCACGTGCCCTCACGGGCGCCCGACGAGATTGCTGGTGGAGTGGCAGGACCTGAGGCGCCACTTCCGGAGAAACTACTGACCACGAGGATCCCGAGCCAACCGGCGTCCCAGATGAGTTGAGGCGCCGGAAATCCCAAGGCCAGAGCTTGCATCGTGACCACCCCGGCCAGCAGCCACAGCCGGTGCCACAGTGGCGGCGCCGTCCGTAGGACGAGCCATGCGGCCAGGACGACGGTCGTGTAGTCGTAGAGGTGCAAGTGGACTGAAACTGCGAGCGATCCCAACAAGCCGACTGCGAAGACCATCTCCAGATCGTGCCTTCGCCTCCAGGCGATCGCCAGCGCCGCGACCCCAAGAACGGCCAGCAACGAGTACGTCAAGGGGCCGAAGCCGAATAGGTAGGCCAGCGTGAAGTAGGCGTGCTCGCCATTGGTCTCGACGAGCTGGAAGGTCTGCCACCAGCTCTGGAGACCTGACTGGCCAAGGGCCACCACGAAGGCGACGGCAAGCACAACGCATGCCGCTGCCCACCCAAGCACCACTCGGTAGCGGCCGCTGATCAGCAGCGCAAGCGGTACGAGGTATACGACCTGCGGTTTCAGGGCGGTTGCGACAGCCAGAGCGACGCCGGCGGCCAGCGGCCGATCCCGATCTGCGAGCCACCATGCGCCCGCTACCAGGGCGAGCAGCACAAGTACTGGCTGCCCGCGGTAGAAGGCATCCAGCACCGGCCACAGGGCGAGAGCCAGCACGAGCAGCGCGACCTTGGCCAAGCCCGAGTACGGCGCGGCGATGTGCCACATCCATATCAGCCCGCCCAGGGATAGCGCCGCCCACACCGCATATGCCACAGGCTCCGGAAGCGCCGTGAGCGGGGCGAAGAGCCCGGCCAGGAGAGGTGGGCTGACATAAGTCGCCGAGGAGTCGATGTTGGTCTGGCCGCCTCCAAACCCGGTCGAGAGCGAACGCAGGGTCGGGATGTCGTAGATGGTCGACCAGCCGTATCTGAGCCCGGCCTGGGCGGCCACGTAATAGATCCGGACGTCCTCGTGAGCAGGAAAAGTCACGAAACCAGCGACCCACCTGCCGACGTCATAGGCCGCACCCCAGCCGGCGGCCACCGCGGCCGCGGCGAGCCAGAGGGGTGGCCGCGCAGACTGCGATGCCGGTTGATTCACGTGAGTGCCTATTCTCGACCAGTGACCTCGCTCAGATCAGCCGGCGTCCACGTCCCGGTCATCGTCGGCCCGACCGGAATCGGCAAGTCCCAGCTGGCGTTCGAGCTTGCGCTCGAGCTTGGCGGCGAGATCGTGGTGGCGGACTCACGGCAGGTCTACCAGATGCTCGACATCGCGACCAACAAGCCATCTCCGCAGCAGCGGCGGCAAGTCAGGTACCACATGATCGATTTCGTCGACCCCGCAGCGACATTCAATGCGCGCGAGTACATATCGGGGGCCGAGGCTGCCATCGCCGACATCA
>JBGQGI010000068.1:0-7504 GCA_041497375.1 Candidatus Dormibacteraceae bacterium
ATCGAAAGCAGCTCGAGGCCGTTCTTGCCCTGGTTGATGATGTAGGGGATGTCGAATGCGCGTGCCGCTTCGATCGCGGTGACGACGACGATGATCACGTTGATCGGAGCCATCACCGGCAGGACCACGTTGAAAAAAGTCTGTACTTCAGTGGCGCCGTCCACCCTCGCCGCCTCTCGAAGCGAGAGATCGACGCTCTTCAAACCTGCAAGGTAGAGAATCATGATGTAGCCGATGTGCCGCCAGCTGGCCGCCACCAGGACGGCGAACAGGTTGAGGTGCGGGTCGCCGAGCCAGTCGATCAAATGGCCCGATTTCACAACGCCAAAAGCGTTGTTGATGAATCCATCCGTCGGGGAGTACTGGAGCTCCCAGATGAACCCGACCACGACGAGGGGCAGCACCACGGGCAGGAAAAACACGCTCTTATAGATGGTCAAGCCGCGCAGCTCGCGATCGAGAAGGACTGCGAAGAGCATGCCCAACGGGGTCGCGATGAGAGTGAGCCATGCCAGCCAGATCAGGTTGTGTGTGAACGCCGGCCAGAACAAGGTGTATCCCGTGAACATGAACTGGTAGTTCTTGAAGCCGATGAAATTCTTGCCGGTGATGGCCCCGATGCCGTCCCAGTTCGTAAACGAAAAAACCACTGAAGCGACCGTCGGTCCCCAGATCAAGAGCAGGTCGAGGGTCAGCGGCACCCCGACCATCAAGGCGATAAGGACCTTGTCGCGACGGGTCAGAAGGTTGTAGCGACGCCTGCGGCGTTTGGCTACGAGTGCCCCCGCCTCGGGCGCTTTCGTCCGGGCGGGGGCTAGGCTCGTCGTGGTTTTGGCCACGGCTCAGATCATATTGCCGCTATGTCTCGGGCGGCAGCGCGTCCCAGAAAGCTTGCATCTGACCCTGGAGGCTGGTCGTGTCCTGTTTAGGACTCGCCAAATACTTGAGCAGGAACCCTTGCATCGAGTTTGGTCCAGAGAAGTCGGGGCGCGAGTCGCGGTCGAAGAACTGGGTTATGCGCTTCGCGTTGCTGACGATCTGGGCCGCCTTCTTTGTTAACGCGGGAAACTGGCTCTGGTCGACATCGTTGGCCGTCGGGATTGCGCCCGGCGCCGACTTCCAATACAACAGCTGACTCGAACCCTTGGCCATGAACTCCATGAATGCCTTTGCCTGGCCGTTGTCCGCACTGAGGGTCGGCGACTTCTTGGCGAGCATGAACACGTCGATCGGCGCGTCGAGCGCCTTTTCAGCGTCGAACTGCGTACCCATGTCGGGGAAGGGAAAGAAGTCAAGCTGGTCAAGATCGGCAGTGTTTCCGCCCTGAACAAACTGTTCTGACACAAACAGGCCGAGCAGGTACATACCGGCTTTCTTGTGAAGCAGCTGCTGGGCTGCCTCCTGCCAGGTGAGGCCGGCAAACGCCTGCGAGTAGTACGGAGTGATCTCGCTCCACTTCTGGAACACTTTGGCGACTCTCGGGTCGGTCCACTTCTGCTTGCCGACGCAGAGCTCGGTGTGGAAGTCATACCCGTTGAGCCGGAGGTTGAGAATGTCAAACGTACCCATCGCGGGCCAGCCATCTTTGTCGGCGAACCCGATCGGCGTGAGCCCGTCCTTCTTCATCTGGTCGCAAAGCGCTTTGAAGGCATCCCAGTTGGTCGGGATCTGGTAGTTGTGCGCGGCAAATACGTCTTTGCGGTAGAAGACGGCCCAGGGATAGTAGTCGGTAGGCACCGCGTATACGTGGCCGTCGTTGCCCTTGACCGATGCTGCGAAACCTTCCGTGTAGTTCGACTTCACTGCGTCCCAGACGTCGTCGATCGGCGCAGCCAGGCCCTTGTCCGCGAAGAACCGCATGCGGTGTCCGGAGAACCAGGTGAAAGCGTCGTCTGGAGTGCCTTGCAGGTAGGAGTTGATCTGGTTTTGGAACGTGCCGTGATCGACCGTGTTGACCTTGACCTTGGTCCCGCCGTTCGCCGCAGAGAATGCGTCGACGACATCCTGGAGGCCTTTCTTCGGTTGGGCGTCGGACTGGTAGCTCCCCAGCGCCAGTTTGCCACCTGTGGCCGTGGTGCTAGGGGTGGTCGTGCTGCCCCCACAGGCTGCGATGAACGCGGCAAGGCTTCCATATCCGGCGATCTTCAGAACGTCGCGGCGCGAGAGGTCGAGGTCCAGTGGCAGCTCGCCGCCTAAGAACGAAAGCCCGAGACTATTGCGAACTCGGTTGGCGTCCCGCGAATCACCCATACGACTCCTCCTCCTGCATCTTTCAGACCAGGACGTCCCCTGCGGCCTTCTTCCCGGATTCGCATTCGACCGGGGCGAGAGTGCGCCGGCAGCAGGTCTTACTCAGTAGCCCTCGGTAGCCTCCGACGTTCTGTTGTAGAGCATCGCGACCAGAGTCACTCTCCGGCCAAGCCCTACCGGAAAGATACAGATTCGGTCAGATTTGTCAATTAGGAGTTTTGATTATGTTCGCTATTGATTGAAAATGATCGATACGGTACGATCCCTCGAATGCTTGCGGTCGAGCGGCGAAGGCTCATCGCGGAGAGCGTCAGGTCCCGCGGCGTCGTCTCCGTGGCCGAGATGGCCGAAACGCTGGGCACGACCGAGATCACGCTGCGCCGCGACCTGCGGGCCATGGCCAAGGACGGTTTGCTCGTGCGCACCCACGGCGGAGCCGTGCAGCCGGCCAGCTTGGGTCACGAGCCCAGCTACTACGAGAAGTCAGGGCAGGCGGCGACCGAGAAGGCGGCAATCGCGCGGCTCGCTTTCGGGATGATCCGGCCCGGCGACTCGATCCTGCTCGGCCCGGGGACGACAACGCTGGCCCTCGCCCGGTTGCTGGTCGCCTCCCCCGAGCTGACGGTGGTCACCAACTCCCTGCTGGTGGCGCAGGCGCTGATGGAGGCTCCGAGGGTGGAGGTGATCCTGACTGGCGGCACGCTGCGCCGCTCGATCCATGCGCTCGTCGGTCCGGCCACCGAGGAATCGGTGCGCGCGCTGCGCGCATCGCAGGCCTTCATCTCAGGCAACGGCTTCTCGGCCGAGCGCGGCTTGAGCACACCGAGCCCGCTCGTGGCGGCGACCGATCGCGCCCTCGCCGGCGCGGCGCAACAGGTGGTGGTGCTCGTCGACCACACCAAGATCGGCCAGGAAACCATGTGCCAGACAGTGCCGACCGCGCGCATTCACACACTCATCACCGACTCGAAGGCTCAACCCGCCGCGCTCGACGCGATTCGCGAAGCCGGCGTCGACGTCCGCGTCGCAGAGGTAGGCAAACGTGAGCAGATCGCCGGCGCGACGGACTGACCGCAAACCTCGAGCGACGACAACGCGCGCGACTGCCGCACGCCACGAACGGCCGGCGGGCCTCACGAAGGTTGAGCTGGAGCTGCGCGACGGCCGCTACCTCCTGGCATACAGCCGCGCCACCACCGGCGACCATGCCTGACCTCCGCTTCGACCCGCTGCGAAATGAATGGGTCGCTTACGCGACTGAACGCAACGACCGAACGTTCCTGCCAACCGACTTCTGTCCTCTGTGTCCGAGCGGCATTGGAGGCGCATCGGAGGTGCCGCTCGACACCTTCGAGGTCGTCGTCTTCGAAAACCGATTTCCTGCATTCGGCCCCGACCGGGATGGCGGCCGCGTCGTCCGGCCGCCAACCACGGGCTGCGAGGTCGTCGTCTACACGCCCGAGCACACGGCGACCCTCGCCGAGCTGCCGGTCGAAAGGGTGCGCCTGCTAATCGACGTGTGGGCTGACCGGTACAAGGCGCTGGGAGCGCGCGCGGACGTCTCCTACGTCTTCATCTTCGAGAACAAGGGCGAGGAGATCGGGGTGACCCTGCACCACCCGCACGGCCAGATCTACGCGCTGCCATTCGTGCCCCCTTTTGCGGCCGCTGAGTTGCAGGCCGCGGGTAATCACCACCGGGGCACGGGCCGGTGTTTGCACTGTGACCAGCTCGAAACGGAGATTGCGGGCCCCCGGCTGCTGTTCGCCGGCGATTCGATGGCCGCGTTCGTGCCGAACGCCGCGCGCTGGCCGTACGAGGTGCATGTCTATCCGCGCCGGCACGTCGGCACGATCGCCGACCTAGATGAGACGGAGCGAACCGACCTCGCCGCCGCATTGCTGCGCGTCGCTGGTACGTACGACAAGGTTTTGGGCTTCTCCACGCCGTACGTGATGGCGATGCACCAGGCGCCGACCGACGGACGTGCGTGGCCCGAGGCCCACCTGCACATCGAGTTCTACCCTCCGCACCGGCGTGCCGATCGGCTCAAGCACCTGGCGGGTGTCGAGCTTGGGGCCGGCACTTTCGTCAACGACACCAAGCCTGAGGAGACTTCATCGCAGCTCCGTCGCGCGGCTCGAATAGCGCCCGAGTCCAAGCCGGCGAAAGTCGCCGGTTCCGCCAAAACCTTGAATTAGGATTACGAGAATGGCATCCGTCACCTTCGACCACGTGACGAAGCGTTTCGCCGGCGGCATCCTTGCCGTCAACGATCTCAGCCTCGAGATCAACGACACCGAGTTCATGGTCCTCGTCGGGCCGTCGGGATGCGGCAAGTCCACGGCGCTGAGGATGCTGGCCGGGCTGGAGGAGATCACAGACGGCGAGATTCGTATCGGCGACACCGTCGTCAACGACATGGCGCCGCGCGACCGCGACATCGCGATGATGTTCCAGTCGTACGCCCTTTACCCGCATATGACGGTGTACGACAACATGGCCTTCGGCCTGCGGATGCGCCGGATGGAGAGTTCCGAGATCGACCGGCGTGTCAACAACGCCGCCAACATCCTCGAGCTCGGCCCATTGCTGAAGCGAAAGCCTCGCAACCTGTCAGGCGGTCAGCGGCAGCGCGTCGCGCTCGGCCGTGCCATCGTCCGCGAGCCGCAGGCATTCCTTCTGGACGAACCCCTTTCCAACCTCGACGCCAAGCTCCGCGTCCAGACGCGCATCGAGCTCCAGAAGCAGCACCGCCTGCTGCATGCAACCTTCATCTACGTCACCCACGACCAGGTCGAGGCGATGACGATGGGCGACCGGATCGCGGTCATGAAAGATGGCATCCTCCAGCAGGTCGCCCGGCCTCGAGAGATCTACGACAACCCCGCCAACCTGTACGTCGCAGGGTTCATCGGCATCCCGACCATGAACTTCATCCCGGTGACCATCCAGGGCACCACCGCCAAAGCGTCGGGGTTCGACCTCGAGCTGCCCAGCGCGCCCGGGATCGAGAAGGGCATCCTGGGAATCCGGCCCGAAGCCATGACGGAGATTCCGCGCCCTGATCATCCAGGCCTGGAGCTCAAGGTCGAGGTGTCCGAGGTGCTAGGCCCCGACCAGTTCATCTATGGACAGGTCGGGGGCGATGCGATCACAGCGCGCGTCGACCCTCAGCTGAAGGTGGACCCCGGCGACAGGGTGCGTCTTAGCGTGGACAGGCGGCGGCTGCACCTGTTTGACCCAACCACGGGCGCAGCGATTCTCTAGCTCAGAGTTACAGGCCGTCCGACGTTGAGCGTTCTGATTCGGTTTCGCGTACTCAGCTTGCGGAGCGTCGCCTCAAACAGCGATGGGTCAGGCGTCGCATCAGGCGCCGCGCCACCGTATCGATAGTCCTTGGCGGCCCAGAGGCCGTAGTGCATCGGCACGACGGTGCGCGGCTTCAGCTCCCACGCAAGGAGCGCCGCCTCGTGCGCATTCATGTTTCCGCCGCCTCCGTTGATGCAGATGAAGGCAACGTCGATATTGGCCTCTCCCAGCGCGCGTAGGCGCTGGTCGTACTCGGTGTCTCCCGAGTGCCAGACGCGAAGGCCGTCGATATCGAGCAGAAACCCGATCGCGTCCGGCAGCGTGTGCCGCGCAAACGTGGCCGTTATCCGCACGCCGCCCTTGGCCGCGGATTGACCAGGCTCGAGAGATCGCATCCTGGACGCAGCCCATCCCAGGCGGTTCGCTCGCGAGATGCATGACGGCGGAGCGACGAGCAGAGTTCGACCTGTCGAAGCAAATGAACTGATCGTTGGCTCATCGAAATGGTCCAGGTGGCCATGCGACACGAGGAGTACGTCAGGCTGCAGCTCATCGGCGGTGATGGGCGGTAGAAAGAGCCGCTTGAGCCCCTCCTGCTTTTCGCCTTCGTCAGAAAGGTAAGGGTCGATCATCACGGTGAGACCGCGACTCGTCTTCATCAGATAGCCGGCCTGCCCCAGCCACGTACAGGCGACGGTGCCCGGACGGACCGTCAGCTTCGAAATGCCCGCAGCGAGTCTCACCGCTCTTCGCGCACATATGGCGTGCCCAGCGCCGCCGGCGCGCCCAGGCGCTGTTTCGCCCACCCGGTGGACACGACGACAAGGACCACCACCGTCATCACATAGGGGAGCGACGAGAAGACCTCCGGCGGGAGATGCACCTGGCGCGCCTGCAGCACAAAGCCAAGGCTGGAGAACAGGCCGAAGAGGTAGGCCCCGACCAATGTCAGCTCAGGCCGCCAGAACGCGAAGATCACCAGCGCGATGGCGATCCAGCCGGCGCCCGAGGTCATGCCGTCGATCCAGTTGGGCGTGATCGCCAGGCTGAAGTAGGCCCCACCGACTCCCGCGAGCAAACCGCCAACCAGGGTGTGCGCGTAGCGGTATCGAGCGACGTTCACGCCCATGACGTCGGCGGTCTCTGGCGATTCGCCGACGGCTCGCAGGTGAAGGCCTGTGCGCGTCCTGTACAGGTAGACGAGGGCCAGCACCACCAACACCCACGAGGCGTAGACAAGGGCGTTCTGGTGAAAAAGGATCGGTCCGGCGACTGGCACGTCCTGCAGGCCGAAAACGTTCAGCGCGTTGAACTCGTGCTTCGCCGGCTGCCCTCCGAGCCTCGCCACGTTGCCCACATAGGAGGACAGGCCTGTGGCGCCGGCGAAGATGGTGAGCGCGAGCCCGGAGACGATCTGGTTCGCGCGCAGGCCAACAACGAGAACCGCATGGATCAACGACACCGCGAGGGCGGCGAGCCCGCCGATGCACGTCGCCAGCAGCAGCACCAGCCAGTCGGCGCCCGAGAGGTGCTGGACGCTCCAGAAAGCGGTGACCGCGCCGATCAACATCATCCCCTCGACCCCGAGGTTCAGCACGCCCGAACGCTCGGCCAGAAGCTCGCCGACGGATGCAAACACCAGCGGCGTTCCATAGAAGATGGCCGATGCGGCCAGGACGACGACGATGCTGTCGTTGACGTTCATGTCCGCGCAGGCGCCGCTTGCGCCCGGCTCGACGCAAAGGTGATCCGGTATCGCACGAGGAGCTCGCCGCCGAGTGCAAAGAACAGGATCGTGCCCTGAAGCACGCCCACCAGCCCGGCCGGGAAGTCAGGCCCCTGGAGGCTGTAGCCGGCGTTGGCCAGCCCGCCGATGAGGACCGCAACGACAGGCACCGCGAGCGGGTTGTAGCGCGCGAGTGCTGCGACCACGATGCCCGCG